>JAQGGY010000048.1 GCA_028289095.1 Candidatus Saccharimonadota bacterium | reverse complement strand
CTAGAGTATAACTTTCTTAAACTATCCTATGAATTAAGAAGCGCGATCGTACACTCGAACGACACCCTACGTAGAAAAATACACAAAAAATTAAAAGAAGAGTATGGCTTTAATTTGTATGAGGCGAACGCTGAACTAATTAAGATGAATAGATTTATCCTCAAGCTTTTCCTTGATGATCCGGGAATATTAGCAAAGCTGGATGATGTAATTTTGAGCGGCGGGTATGATGGCGAGCAGTACAAAAATATGCATATGAAACAAAAAATTAAAGCAAGAGCGAGAACATTCAGAAACCTTGAAAGAAAAGCTAGATCAGAAAGGTTAGCCTTAAAAGCAGCTAATGAGAGCTAGGTGTCTAGGAATTTTGAAGTTGTGGTGTGTTACACTAGCCTTAGACTAGCAGCCGAAAGACCTTCCCTACTTTCGACAAGCCACGGGCGCCTATAGGCGCGCAGGGGCTACTTGAAACCAGAACACTTAACATACTTTTATAGAGTACACCCCCCTTCTCTGTGGTCGTATAATACCGGCACATCCACCAAGCATCAGCGAATTCATGTATAATACGTTTAATGGTCCGCTCGATATCTAAAAACAAAGCTTTTAAACTTCCAAAGTGGTTTTTTGGCGTCCTTTTTTGCATCGGTTTGTTGATTATATATCTTTGGCTTAGTTTTACGGGTTGGACGGGATACGCGGCGTCGTACATAGATTGCGGCTGGCAAAAACCAGTAATCGCATATACTAGTCCGAGCTTCAAAACGTCGCCATCGCAGAAATATTATTATATGTCGAGTGATTTGAACTATAAGCCCCCTATAGCTATGAATATGTATTTTGACAATTATTTCTGTAGTGAATCCGAGGCGAGAGTAGATGGTTATGAGCGGAGGATAAACTAAACGTCCCTATTATTCGTTGTCAGTATGCTTATTCCTAAATATCTTTTTTGACAAAGCATCTAACGTTATGGTAAATTGCAAGTTAAGTTGATTAGTCGCTTGTAAACGATAATTAAGTAGTATTGTGCGACACTTGACAATTGCACACGATATATTGTACGACCCATAATCTATATCGTGATTATATACTCTATATCATTACATTCACGTATGTTTGGTTGATTATTCCCCGTGGTTACATTATATATTTTATTTACGGCTTCTCTTTTGCTCGTCAACTCCTGAATCATTGTTCGTCTGCGTTTTGTTAGGATTTGGACGGTTTCATGCGTTAATGCCCGAATCCTGCTGTGCATGCCGTAACCGCAAATACGCCACACGCAACCATGCATAAGATGTTCTATTTTTGTTCTATTCTGTGTCGAGCACGTTTTCGGTGATTATCATGGCATATTAAAAGAGGCGGACACTAGGCTCGCCTCTTTTATCAACTCCGTGGTATTTATTCGGTAACGATGATCATACCAGTCATAGACTCGTCTATGTGGTCGTGGTAGCCCCATGAGCCAACTTTAGTAACAGTGATCGTTCCCGACTCACCTGGCCTTAAAGTCTTCATGTTAAGCTCTGGCTGCTGTTGGTGGACAGGGTGATCAGCCGAAGAAAACATCACGTCAACGGATGAATCGTTCTTTACGGTAATCGTAGAGCCTTTTTTGACAGTCAACGTACTAGGGCTGAATCCGTCATCGGTATACGTGATTTTTGCGGCTGATGCCACTTCACTATCGTGTACCTGAGTATTAGACGTTTTGTCTTCAGTTGGCACCTGACTTGTATCGTCAATCGTTGTCGTGTTGTCAGCTGCTGGTTGCTGCCGAGTCATCATATAAGCCACCGTGCCGAGTAGGACGACACTTGCTGCAATAATGACGCCAATAAGTGTTTGTTTATTCATAATTACCCCCTTGATTTTTACTATGACACTAGATGTCGATACACTTATTGTAGACTGGCAGGTATGATTTTAATAGTCCGTACGTAGGTTTAACGGAGGCGAAGTATTGTTTCGTCATGGGGTTTTGGCGCAGGCTTTGGTGCGAGTGTGTGCTCGCGTGGAGCTTCGTGAGGAGTGGCTTCTTTTCCTTGTGGAGAGTGGCGGCTTCCCTGTTCGTCGGTCGATGCGGCACGGTGATGTGGCGCGTGGGGCTGCTCTGCCCTCTCTGGACGTACGGCAGGATCGTTAGTAGCTGCAGGATGTTCAGAACGTTCAGTACGCTCACTGCCCTCTTGTGGAGCCGTGGCGGGTTTGCGTTTGCGAGTGCGTGTACGCTTTTTCTTTTCTGGTGCTGAGCCGCTATCTTCACTTCTCTGTTGGCTAGGGGTGGATGTGGGTGCTCCAGCGGATTCGGTAGGTCGTGGTGCTGCTGCAGGGCGTACTGCCGCTGGCGGCCGTGCTGTATGTGGTGCTGGCGCGGGCTTGCTATCATCAGTCTTGAAGACGATTCGGTTAGGAGTGACTGTTTGCGTTTGGGCATTGATCGGCCACTGTTTCGCCTGGGCTGCTGACTGAGGGGGTTTTTTTGCCTGTAGGTGTTGTGGTGGTTGAATAGCCTCGGCTATTTCCTTTTCCACATCCGCGCGGCTACGGCTGTAATTACGGCGCGTGTTCTCGATAATTTGTTGGCTATTGTCTGTTTGCGGCGGAGGTAATGTCAACGTTGAAGCACTAAATGCCGGTGATTTCTCGCCCTTGATTACCATATTGATAATGAAATTACGGTTGTGCATTTGCAATAGGTCGGTTGGTTCAAACTGCGGTTCGAACTGTTTAGATAGGATTGGTGCGTCGTCGGCCGATACACGGAAACAAATCATTGTACCGACGTTACCAAACACAGCGTCCCGTACGGTGTCACTCATCTGTGAAATGTATTGGTTGGCGACGGTTAGGTTTAGTCCATATTTACGGGCTTCTGATAGAATGGTTGCAAAACTATCGGTGGCAAAGTTTTGGAACTCATCCACGTACAGATAGAATGGACGGCGGTCTTCGATCTTTGGAATATCCGAGCGTGACATAGCGGCCAGCTGTATTTTTGTGACCAGGAAGGCGCCAAGGATTGATGCGTTATCTTCGCCTACAAGACCTTTTGATAGGTTAACGATCAGGATTTTACCTTCATCCATGATCTGCCTGATATTGAAGGTACTCTTAGGCTGCCCGATGATGTTACGGATAATCGGGTTGGCGGTAAAGGCGCCGACTTTGTTTAGGACAGGGGCGATTGCCTCGGCAACGAACTTGTCGTTCCAACTGGCAAATTCGACGCGCCAGAACTGCATGACGACAGTGTCTTTGCAGTAACTAAGTGTATCTTCGCGGAATTTCTTGTCGGTGAGCATGCGGGTAATATCAAGCATGGTCGTTTCAGGACGATCAAGGAGTGCCAGGATGGTATAACGAAGAATGTATTCCAAGCGTGGCCCCCACGACTCGCCGAACATACGTTTTAGTACGCCAATGACTTCGGAGCTAATGTTGGTTTTATGTGCGGGATCTGTTACTTCGAGCGGATTAAATCCTAATGGGAATGCTGTGTCAGCCGGATTAAAATACACGACATCTTTCATGCGTGATTCCGGGATAAAGCGCATATTGTCGACGGCAAAGTCACCGTGCGGGTCAATAATCGCATAACCTTGACCATGAAAAATATCAGATAACGCAAACAACTCGAGTGTACCGGATTTACCCGCACCAGTCTGTCCGATAATGTAAACGTGACGGCTGCGGTCTGACCGAAGCATGCCGAATTGGTGTTTCATGCCGCGGAAATTTGTTAATCCGAATGCGCTGATATTTTCATCTATTGCTTCGTTTCCAGAAATAACAGGTAGTTTTGCTGGTGGTTCGGCAGTTTTGTTGCTAGCCCATACGATATTAGGAGTTTCTACGTTAGTGTGTGGCAAGTGAAAGACACTGGCGAGCTCTTCGATGTTTAAAATAAAGCCACGATCAATAAATAGCCTGTTTCGATAGTTGGCGATGTCTTTTTTTTCAAAACTGCCACTCGTCATTTTAAAGCCGTTCAAGTTTGTACTGTTGAATTGCTTAAAAGTTCCGACGATTGCTTGCATGCGTAGCTTTGCGTTTGTTTGGCTTTCACCAAGGTATACCATGCGAATTTTCACCTGGTAGCCTAATTTAGTTGCCTTTTTTTCAGCTTCGGCAAGACGCGTTTTATCGCGCTCGGATAATTCCTTTGGTGCAGCTGCGCCGCCTGTGCCCTGTTCTGGCGGTTTCCATAGCGCTTCAAGAAGCATTCCCATCCACTTGAATCCCCCACCCTCTCCTGTGAATAGAGCGAAAGGATTACTGCTGCCATTTTTAACAGATTTAATCCAACTGTCGGATTGTTTTTGCCATGAATCTGCAATTGGGCGCGTCAAGACTTGTACCCACAATTCTTCGCCCGTCGACTCTAGTTTCGCGAGTGTGCCAGTAATACCAGCCAAAGGGTCAACTTCGAAGCTTTGAAAGGTTTTAATCGGCAAAAATTCACTGTCAGACAGTGTAATTTCAGAGGTGTACACAACGCTGTGCTGGCGCTCGTGCGCTACGTAATCTTCGGGTGCTTCATGGATTTGAACAGTTGGATATTGTGAATAAATCTGTCCTTCGACAAAACTTTGCAATGTTTTTGGGACCCATGTGTAAAAACGGATCTGACCATTAACAGAGGCGATTTCAAAACTAAGATGTTCTTGGATGCCGTTTGTCTGCTTCAACTCGTCTTTATCGCGAAGGATACCATGCAAGCTGGCGAATAGCTGTTCGGCGGCAAGTTCAGACTTGTCATTTGCCTTTGGAATTTCTAAAACAAGCAGAACGCTTTCGATCGATTTGACCGATTCTGCGACCTGGTTATTTTTCCACGTGAGGTACGCTAAGACAAGTACAGCTGGCAACCAAATGTACCATTGCAACAACAGATTAATAACCCACAAGAGTACATCCATAACTACTGTTTATTGTCTCACTTGCCCGTCCTCTTTGCAAGGGTGGCTATTTAGCGACTGCGTCCAGTGCGTAAGTTGCTTTTGCAACGCGTTTGAACTGTGTTTTACTTTGCAGATTTAACAGAATAGTCGTTTCTTTTACTTGGCGGCTTTTCAAGACGCGTTTGACGATTTCGTCACGGTGCAAAGGTTCTTTGGCGTCTTTTAGGACATCAGTAATGATATCAGCGACAGTTCCCTTACTGAATCCCCAATTGTCTAGTGCGTAAATGCCACGACCAATTAATACGAA
>JAQGGY010000014.1 GCA_028289095.1 Candidatus Saccharimonadota bacterium | reverse complement strand
TTACAATCACATCCACACCGAGTGATTCATTAATCACCAGCAGTCCAAGCAACATACCCACGATGACGGCGAGTGTCGTTATCAGACAAATTACCACGATAGCCAGCCATTTACTTAATAGGATGTGTAAACGACTTAGCGGCATTGCGAGCAACATTCGCATCTGCCCTTTTTCTTCCTCGCCTACCGTCAAACCAACCGATAATATAATTGCAATCATACTGACAAAAATGGGGATACGGACGTCAAATAACTGACCGCCAATATAACCTGGCAGTTCTTTTAGATCATTCAAATTACCGACAAGTCCTTGAAATGCAGACGGAAGGTTTTTTACTAGTTGATCCAGGCCGGTGTCTTGATGGAATGCAGGATAAAAACTCATCATCAAAAAGCCGAGGAACGCCATGCCTAAACTCCACCCAATAATAAATGCTCGTTTGTCGTACAGCGTTTTTGTAAACAGATTATACATGCGCGGCCTCCTGAGCGTCTATTATGTATAGGTCGCTAAACGCTGCCTCTAAGTCGTGTTCGACAATTGTCACTTCGATAAGTGGCGGTGCGCTAGCTAGCCACTTCTGTAGATTGACGGCAGGACCCTTGTACAAAAAACTGAGTTCATGGCCATGTGTCGTCTTTTGATGCGTAATACTTTCTGCGCCTTTTGGCGGAACAATGGCATAGGCTGCAGAAGCAGTCACCCGCTTTCCGCCCGCTTGCGCGAGTTGATGCGATTGTATGTCTTTTACCAGCTTACCTTTGCGCATCAGCAGAACCCGACTACAGACATCGGCTACTTCGTTCAAGTAATGGGAAGACATGAAAATCGTCGTCCCTCGTTCGCTTTCTTCGCGAACCAGGTCTAAAAATGCTTGCTGCATCATTGGGTCAAGCCCGCTGCTTGGCTCGTCAAGGATTACTAGCTGCGGGCTTGTCATAAATGCGCCGATCAGTGCGATCTTTTGCTTGTTGCCACGTGATAGATCCTTAATTCGCTTACTTAGCTGGGGATCAAACCGCTGGCATAATTCATCCAGGCGGTCTGTATTTTTAATTCGGTAACGGCGACCAAGAAAAGCGAGATACTGCTTGCCTGTCAGGCTGTCAAAAAGGCTCATATCGCCGCTTGCAAAGCCAATGCGCTGATGAGTCCAATGTGCAGTCTGGGGCGTTACGATGTCACCAAAAATTCGAATAGTACCGTGCGTAGCGCGCAGAAAACCTAGAATAAGATTGATCGTCGTCGATTTTCCGGCACCGTTCAGACCGACGAACCCGACCACTTCCCCGCGGACTACATCAAAACTGACGTCTTCGATCGCATGAAACGCACCGTAACGCTTAGTTAACCCTTCGATCTGCATAATCACTGTCATAGTAATTCTAGTATATAGCGTTAGGCTAAAATTGCAGTAATGCTTTTAGCAGCATAATTTTACTACAAATGAAAACTCCGCAATTATTTGCGGAGTCCGAGAGCGGCGACGGTTGCCTTGTATGCATCGAAGTCTTTCGACTCGAGATATTTTAGCAAACGTTTGCGACGACCCACCATCTGAATCAAACCGCGACGAGCCATGTGGTCGTGCTTGTTAGTCTGCAGGTGAAGGGTAATCTCTTTGATACGAGTCGTCAAAACTGACACTTGGGCTTGTGGGCTACCAACGTCGGTTTTGTGGGTCTGTGTCAAAGCAAATGCCTTGGCTTTATTTTCTGCTGTAATCATCAACAATGTACTATAGCAGAGTTTTTACGATATTTCAACAGGTTTACCGCTGTGAGATTAAATATCGAAGAAATTTTAAATCATCTTCATTTAACGGTCGGGGTTCACTAGCTAAAATAAGCAGTGCATCCTCCACCGTATCGACATCTATGTTGGCTCGCTTATTTTCATCAGACCGCTCTTCGGTAACGTTGCATATACCACCCTCGATGAGTGACAGCCGATAGCGAAGCCTTCTATCGATAATATTGTCCGATGCCGAATCATACAATTGTGTTGCTACCGACACTGTTACCCATGGCTCCATAGGCTCGTCATCGTCTATAATCATCATCGCTTCGTTGTATTCAATCACAATATTCGTGATAATTTCAGGATCATAAGACTGCAGGCGCCAAGTACTGTCTATATTTTCAGGCTTCAGTTCCAAACGAAAAAAATGAGGCTGAGGCTGATTAGGGTCCTGGATGTCTGTATGATTAGCGTCGATAATCTCCCCTGGTGTCGTCAAGGCAATGTTGGCAAGCGCTTTAATTTCATACTCAAAGAGGCATGGATTATTATTTCGATCATCGTATCGTTCATTCATAATACCCATTACTATAACAAAATATTTGTTATCTAACGAAAACCATTAAATATCACCCCCCTACACTGCAGAAATTTAACTATCAATACCGAAATCGGTTAGTTGTTTAGCATCGGTAATGTCATGCTCGGCAATCTTAGTACGACGAAGTTGCGTACAGTACGCCCCCGTTTCTAACACCTCACCAACATCAACGCATAGACTACGGATATAGGTGCCGCTACCGACGTGGGCGCGGACTTTTACTTCTGGGTATGTATAGTCGATCAGTTCAAGGCTGTGAATCGTCACGGGGCGTTCGGGTATTTCTATTACTTCCCCACTACGTGCTGATTTATACGCGCGCTTGCCGTTAATTTTAATCGCACTAAAAATAGGCGGCCGCTGCATAATAACTCCAGTAAACTGCGCTAAAGCAGCCTGTACCTGCGCTTTGGTCGGCTGCACGTCGGATACATCGGTCAGTTCGCCTTCGGGATCGCCCGTCGTACTGGTTTGGCCTAAATGAAACGTTGCCTCGTAGACTTTATCGAGTTTCGAATACGTTTCGGCATTTTTACATTCCTTGCCAATCACCAATATCATCAAGCCAGTTGCAAAAGGATCAAGCGTGCCGGTGTGCCCTACCTTGACCTTTTTCTGCGCCGCTTGCGTCAAAACGCGCCGAACACGCGCCACAACCCCGAAACTTGTCATTTCAGCAGGCTTATCAATAAGAATAATTCCATCTGTCATCTTTTCTATTCTATACTACAGGTATGAAAAAAATACTTTTTGCTATATTTGCCCATCCTGATGACGAATCGTTTGGGCCGAGCGGCACTTTACTGATGGAAGCGCAGGCTGGCACTGAAATACACCTTATCTTGCTGACGAGCGGCGATAGTGGTACGAACCCAGACAATCATGCCGACCTTAGTGCGGTACGTTTAAAGGAATGGCAAGCTGCTGGTGAATTAATGGGCGCTCACGCCATGCATTATTTGGGCTACAAAGATGGCCAAATGAATAATCACTCTATGATTGAAATCGTCGAACGAGTCACTGATTTAATCACCCCCATCGTCGAGATAGCCCCTGTCGATGCAAAGATTGAATTCATTACGAATGACTTGAACGGGATTACTGGTCACATTGACCACATCGTCGCAGCACGAGCCGCTTGTCAGGCGTTTTATCAGATGAAAAAAGATGACGAGCGATTCCAGCGCATTCGTTTATGCTGCCTGTCGCGCCAAGAGGCACCATACGTCAATGTGGATTGGTTGTACATGGAAGCCGGCCGTACATTAGAGGAAATTAACGAGACGGTTGATGCCCGCCAGCTGCGAGATGAAATTATTGCAATTATACGAACACATCATACCCAACGCCACGACGGTGAATATTGCATTCGAAAACATGGTGAGCAGCTAGGTATTAATCACTTTATTGTCAAAACATAAAAAATAGATGGCCTTTGTGACGCCATCTATTTTTGTTATATGCCTATTACTACTGGCCTGGGATCTTGAACTGCGCAGGGTCATTTGACTGCGGAGCAGGAGATGGCTGTTGCGGCACTGGCGCGAACATATCTTCCAATTTTTCAGGTGGCAATGCACCATTTGGAGCCGGTGCATTTGATAGCGGCGGCAAAGGTGGCAATGTCGAAAAGTCAGGTAAAGGTGGCAATGACGGTGGCGCTTGCGGCGCAAAATTCTGCCCTTGCCCATCAGCCGCTGGCTGTTGCATCGCATCCGGTGGACTAAATGGAGCAGATTCAAATGCGGCATGAACAGCATCACGAGCTTCTTCGTGTGGCTGGCGATTTTTTTCGTCAATATCGGCAAGTGTTATCACCCGCTGTGACGGTGGCGTCGATTCTTCGTATTGCATGACAGGATCATCGCTGCCTTCAAAAGGAGTAAATAGATCAGGTAACGGTGCTTCTTCTGGTGGCATAGTAGCAGCGTTCAGCGGTGCCTGAAAGCTTGGCGCATCGTTAGCATTAATATAATCACCATTTGTATGTGTCAAAATCGTTCGATTTCGATCTGCTTCGTCTGCTTTTCGCTGATCATCGGCAGCCCGCTCGGTTGTGGCGTTTAACGTGCCGCCCATACTAGGGGTCTGATCGCTATTTTGCCAGGCTTCGTTAGCAACTGGACCACGCAGCTGTGGCGTTGGCTTGGTAATTATCTTTGGGAATTCAGGCGCTTCGGCTGCAGCGGCTAATTCTTTGCCTAAATCTGTCGCTGGCGCTGCCATAGGAACGACTGATGGCAACTGCTCGGCTAGATTGCGTTCCGCTTGTCGCGCCGCTTCTTCTTGCTGACGCCGTGCCGTATCGATTGCAACTTGATCAATTTTTTCCGCTACTTCATGTGCCACATCTGTATGGTCGATTTCTAATGAACCGTCGTTCTTTTTTGGAGTTTCCTGATCATTTGATTGACCTCGGGAAACTTTGGTTGATTCACCTTCTGATAGGTCTGTCGTACCATCGGCATGATTTACTTCATTTGCGCTAGATGCGCCACCTGATTCGATTGTCGTAGGCTGAGCGTTACGGTCGCCGGTAATCTCATTTGCATCTTCAAGTTTTGCAGCAATTAATTGCTGATTCGCACCAGCTGCCATCAACTGGGCGGCCATTGTCATTACCTTTGATGATGTACGATTATTACTAAAGCGATCAGTCGCCGCAACAACACCTGTCAAAAATGCGGTTGCGATCTGTTCATCAAGGAGCGGTTTATCAGTTTTCAAAGAATCACTAAGGCTTACAAGCATTTCGCTTAAACAGCTGGCATTGTCTTCGTGCCAATCAATACTACCTAGTTCACTCGTCTCGCCGGCGCTCATTGTCGCAACAGTTGCATCGTGCAAAATACGGCCATGGGCTTCAAGCGCTTTATCAAGGTTATCGCGCTTTTTTACGCCAAGAGCTAGAATTAACTCGACGTTGTAATCGCCTTGGCTAAATTCTAGGTCCTCATTTGTAATCGTCGTGCGATACGGTGTAATGAAAATCTTAACGACTTCCCCTTCGACTTTGTAACGCAAGTGGTCCGCTTTTTCTTTGTCGAGCGCAATAATAAAATCACGCAGGCTATTCACGGTATTTTCAAAAGTTTTCTCTGGGTCTAGGAAAGTAATCGCCGGTGGAATCGCACCACTAAACACCGCTGTAGCGTGTTTATTCATCTTGTTTAGCAGTAACGTCAAACCAAGTGCTGCACTGAGTTCATCAACAGATGGGTCAGTACTGACAGTCACTAAAATATTAGTACTGTTTTTGATCTTGTCGACGATTTGTTGCTTGGCGTTGCCATCGTTCATTTAAGGTATTTTCCTACTTTTTATTTTGTCAGAGATTTGACCCAACTATACCATAAGTAGTTTGGAACAGTCAACAACATGTTAACACTTTACAAAAATCACCCTTTCCCCTATAATTACACCTTGAATATATCTATAACTTTTTAAGAACTAAAGGAACAGCATGCCAATTATCAAATCAGCCATCAAACGAATGAAGCAAACCATCAAGCGCAACGAGCGTAACGTTGGTATCAAGCGCGAAATCAAAGACGCGACAAAAGCATTCTTGCTAAAACCTACTAGTGAAGGCTTGTCAAAAGCCCACAGCGAACTTGACACTGCTGTCAAGAAAAAACTGCTAAAGAAAAACACTGTTGCCCGCCGCAAATCACAACTTGCAAAGGTAGCTAAAGACGCTGGCGTCAAGCTAGCTCCAGCGAAAAAAGCTGCTGCACCAAAAGCTGCAAAAACCCCAGCCGCAGCACCTGCTGCCGCTAAGAAACCAGCTGCAACGAAACCTGCTGCCGCCAAAGCTCCTGCTGCAAAAAAAGCACCAGCTAAAAAGCCAGTTGCTAAAAAAACGACTAAATAGTTTTTCGTTACTGCTGATACTAAAACAACCTACGCTGTAGGTTGTTTTTTATTACCGATCAAATACTCGTTCCGGCATTAATTCTAGTAGATTCGCTACGACATGTACGGCTTGTATTTGCCGCTCCCTCTGCCGCGATACACCGCTAGCTTCAGATGCCGCCTCTACTGTCGCTACCATAGTAGATATTTTCGCTAACGCGTTATCGGTACCCCAGGCATCATCAAGTGCAGAAGTAAAGTCAGCCAGTTCTTGCTTTCCTCCACTATATGCTCGGGTTGCTACTGTCATGTCCACTGCAACACCACCAGCATCTCCATCGAGCATTCTGGTGAGTAATCTATCTTCGTCCCAATACGCTGGCATGCCTTGGTAATCCTCGCCGGCATCAAGCTCTTTGAATAATTGTGCGATTCGCTCTGTTAGCGTTTCATTTAACCAGCGTGCATCCATTACCTCGTTACCAACATTATAATTATTTGCCAAAGTCGCATGCGTCAGCTCGTGAAAGGTCACGTCGTCGATGTTATAGGATAAGCTACGGTATCGCTCGTCGGCCGTCGCACCGGTACCCTGCTGTATCACGACATATTCAGTGCCAGACGTATGATAGCCTGCCCGCCCTTTAATGAGCGTATCGAACACGTCATTAATCCGCACATTGATAGCATCTATAGATTTGATAGCACTACTTGCCTGAGGGGCTAATATACCCGCATCGATAAGGTGTGGCAGCATTTCTTTAAAAACTGCTTTTTTGCCTGCGATTTGCTCGTTTATTTCGGGATGAGTTAACTGTTCGCCAGAGACATGGGCGTGCCATTGCAGGATGTTTAGCAGTTGTTCGTTAGTCGCCTTTTTCGCCAACCAGTCTTGCCAGCTTAGTGTTTCTTCCGGTGCGTTCACATCCTTGGACTGACGCAAAAATGAGGCCGCATTGTCAGTCATATATTTGCTTAACGCAGCAGATTCAGCCGCATCAAGTCCCTGGAGTGAGTATCTGATTTTATCAAGCTCGTCGTCACTTTCGGAATGTTCCTTATAGTATTCGATTGCATGATGGTAGACAGCTTTTTCAAGCAATTCTGGCTGCCTAAACGGATCACTTAATATCTGCCAGTCATCCTTGTCGACACTGCGTCGCGCTATTTTACCAAGCGCGTACATAACCTGGCCATCACGGGGTGTAATCTTGTTTACAGCTCGTTCTTGCGCAGCAAGGTGGCGTTCGAGTTCATCCTCGATTTCTGCTCCGTCCAAAAGGTGACCTACTATTCTGTCATGACGTTTTACGGCCGACAAACCGAATGTCGTATGCGGTGCATACGCCTGAAAACCATCAGTATCCTGATGAGAATCGACGGGTTGCAATATTATTTGCATACTGACGCCATTGTCGGTGTTTTTTTCGACTGACATTCTTAATATATAATAGCATAAACATGATGATTAATCAATAGCCACACGTACTGTGCGTATACTATACCGTCGCTGTTTTAATAAGCGCTCGTTCAATTAATAGCCACGGTTCGGTAGCGGAACTTTTCATACCGGCGTCTGCTTCGGCAAACGCAGCAATCACCTTTTTCGCACCCGGGCGGCCTAATTTGCGTGCATGCGATGATAGTTTGCTTAATCCGTACGGGTGGACACCCAAATCCTTAGCGACTTCTGCACTTGGCTTGTCACCCGCTAATGCCAGCGCCGCCAGCTGAAAGGCTTGTCCACTTAGCAACCCGAATAACCGGTAGGGATCTTCGGATAATTCCAGTGTTTCGATCATTTGTTTTACTTTGGTCGCATTACCACGCAGGGCTGACTCGAATAAGTCGAACACGTTTTCCGTGGGATTTGCATCGATAACGTCGGTGATAATTTCCGTCGATATGACATCGAGTACACTTAACTTTTGCAGTGCCTGATATAGCAGCCATTGATCTGGACCAACCCGTTGCACGACTAACCGCACACACGCCTGATCCATGTCGCAGTTTAGCGAACGGGCCTCACCAGCCAGCCACTGCTCGGCCTTTGAAATATCACGCTCGGACCATGCTGGATAATCGGTTATTGTGGCGACTTTTTGCAAATCTTTATATGTCTTTGTCCGTTTATCAGGTTTTGATTCGACTAATATTAAATGGATATCGTCACTTATGCGCGGCAGCCAATCGCTAAACACAGTCCAGATCGCTTTGCTGTCAGACAGCTGCCTGATCACTACTAAACGTTTATCAGCAAATAACGTTCCACCCATCACTAAATCGGGTAGCTGCTTTAGTTCCAATTCACTGCCATCGATCTTTTCGGCGACACCATCAAACCCGCGCACAATTGTTTGCAACGCGTGGTTCACTTCGAAACTATTTTCACCAGTTAATACGGTTATCATCTGGTGTCTATTGTACCTGACAAACGGGACAAATGTGCGTTCCGCGGCCGGCCGCTTTAAATTTAATAATTTCAGCGTCACACCTAGGACAGGTCAGCCCTTCACGGCGGAATACTCGCGCAAAGTCCATGTAACTTCCCCTCTTACCTTCGGCGTTGACGTAATTTTTATCCGTCGAGCCACCTTTTTCAATTGCCAGATTCATCACAGCACGTAGTTCGGTGTACAGTAGAATAAATTCACTGTCCGTTATTGTATTTACAAGTCGTTTTGGGTGGATTTTGGCACCCCACAGGCTTTCATCGGCATAAATATTACCGACACCCGCAACGACTGTCTGATCCAAAATGGCAGCTTTGATATTGGTTTTGCCGCGGCGCATAAATCGTCCTGCGAATTCCTGCGCGGTAAAATCAGCTTCGAGAGGCTCTGGCCCAACTTTTTTCATAAAATCAATATTCGGTACTTCTAGTGTCGGCATCAGACGCATCCAACCGAACTTTCGCTGGTCATTAAAATACAGATGCGATCCATCAGTAAATTCCAGTGTCACGCGTGTCGACTTATCCGGTAACTCACCGATTAGACTTTCGTTCGGATGCCCCGCACCAAAAACTTGCTCACCACGATAGACCATCTGTCCTGTCATCTTTAAATGAATAACTAATGTATATTCGGTCGACAGGTCAATCAGCAGTACTTTTGCCCGTCGTCGGACATCAGTGATCATGGCGCAGATTAAAAAAGCCCGCACATCAGTGGGTGCATTAGGAAATCCTTTTTCGGTATCATGGTTAACTTTTTTTATAGTTCGGCCGATGATTAACGACTGTAATCCTCGGCGCACGGTTTCGACTTCTGGTAGTTCAGGCATAAAAAATAATCTCTCCCTATTTAGCCTACCATATGAATTTCCTCTTATCACCTTCTACAACTGACTGCCCGCCGCGTAGCTGCTGCATAAGTGTCGCTACGGCAGTTCCCGGAACAATTACTTCTGCTGATTGTGTGTAGGCGTTCAATGCGGCACCAGTGCCTGTCACAGCGCGTATGCAATAGCGATCACCGGCAGGCGCTGAAGCGTCGAACGTAAAAGCAAAATCCCATAGTCCGTCCTGCCCAGCTGCAATCGTACTAGCGACAGTAAATGGGTTACTTTCTTTGTAAGTTTGTCCGATTGGCGTTATGCTAACGCGCGTCGGATCATTCGCCAAGATACTATATGCATATCCGTCCGCAATCGTCGCGTTGTCGTAAAACTTTAACGGACTAGATGTCGTAATGTCAGAATAAACACCGTTCGCGCAGCTGCCACCTATTCTGGTTACATATTGTAATTTATAGATGTTTGCAAGAAGACCTGCATCTGTCACCCCTAGATTCAGACGTAAACGAAATGGCGTTCCTGCTACCGGTCCGACTGCTACAGTATCTTGTGCGGCTAGCGGCGCACCGACGGCTAACCCAGTCGAGGTTTGGATACCCTGTATTGATATAGATGCAGTCAGGCCCAGTACAGCAGCCGAGCTGCTAAGGCTAAAGGTTTTCGTTCCTGTTGCGGCGCCACTTACTAGTGCCTGACGAGCCACAGTAGCAGATATCCAGCCATCTGGTGACGAGTCAGTAACTTCAGTCATGCCACTTGGAGCAGTCCAGCTAGTCGTTGGGACGCTAGATGGATAAGCCGCTGCCGCAACTGACAACAGCAGGTCGTTAGGCCCGGTTGGCGTCACACTTGGCGCGACGTGTGTCGTCGATGAACTGGCAGTCAATGCGCTAGCTACTGCTGGTGCGACGCTTGTCTCTACATCCTGCACCGACAGTACATCCAAGCGAACCGAGGCGTTCGACGGCGTGCCAACGACATACGATGCGGGTTCTGACCCAGTCGCAACTTTCGTCGCTACTTTTAAGTGGCCTGCGCCATTACCATTCGTTATAGCGACAATTTCCGTAAAGCCACTTGGCATTGTCATAGAGGTTATATCACCTGAATCCGTCGCATAAACAATTACGAGCAAATCGCCAGCGACGATGCTTGAAGGTTTTGTTACCGTAGGAGTCCCTGCCGTACTAAAGCTACGGACTGTTGGTGCTGTATACGAAGATGAGGGCGCCGTCGCATCGTTTGTATAAAAGCGATAGCTAGCCTGATCAACGGTTGCCCGTATACCGATTTCTGGCATCACAGTATATGTATTAATTGTCGTATTATCATTTCGGACCGCCCTAAAGCAATACTGGCCTGCCGGTGCACTCGCGTCAAATGTCAGGGAAAAATCCCATATACCATCCTGCCCTGCTGGGATTGCGGCTACGTTATTAAAACCGCCCAGCTCCTCGTACGTTTGATTTATTGGAGTTATTCCTGATCTGATAGGGTCGTTGCCTGATGCGGCCATATTGGCAGCATCAGGCGCAGATGAATTATTGTAAAACTTTATAGCAGAAGTAGTTGTTACGTCAGAATAAGACTCGTTTGTGAACGTTGCATCACAGCTATTATCCGAGCCGCGCTCTGCATACTGTAACTTGTACGCGGCCGACCCTATCGGCGCCGCTGCTGTCGTGACTTCTAAATTAAGCCGCAAGCGAAATGGCGTTCCAGCAACTGGAGCGACCGCTGCGGTATCGCGTGCGGCCAACGGAGTTCCAACACTCGGCCCCGTCGCCGAACCTGTCCCTTGAAACGATACAGAAGCGGTAATCGCAGGGTCACTTCGGGAAGCCGTTAGGCCGAAAGTCCGCGTCCCAGTCGCCGAGTTCGACAACAAGGCCTGCGAGGCGACTGTTGTCGTCAGGTATCCATCCGACAATGAGTCCGTCAGCTCGGTCATCCCGCTTGGCGCCGTCCAGCTAGCTGAAGCGACAGACGCACCCGTGTTGATGCTGGCGACCGATAATAACAAATCATTCGGACCTGTTGGTGTGACACTTGGCGCGGTATGGGACGTCGATGAACTGGCAGTCTGTGTAGCGGCAACCACCGGAGCAACGCTAGTGTTGGCATTCTGAATCGTTATAGCATCAATACGAACAGACGCATCAACTGGCATACCGACCGCATACGTAGTTGGCTCTGATCCTGTTGCGGTTTTGGTGGCGATTTTTAAATGCCCCGCAGCCGTTCCGTTTGTCGTTGCTGATATTTCCGTAAAACCACTAGGGAACGTCATGGCCGACATATTACCCGTGTCAGCAGCATACACAAGGACAATCAAGTCACCAGCTGTAGTACCTACCGGTATATCAACCGGATTAGTAACTGACGTACTAGTACTTCGTACGGTTGGAGTCGTGAATGACGACGACCCATCGTTCACATTCTGATAAAAACGATAGGCTGCCTGCGTGGTAGTGACCGGGGCTGTGTATGTCACCTGAACATACGCCGAGGCAATGCGTATATCATCATCATTGCTTGTCGCCGAACCCGTACCTCTGACGATACGCGTAAAGCTCGCCTGCATGTTTGCTAAATCCGTCTGCGACCAGTTACCCGTATACGTTACCGAGTACCAAGCATAGGCTGTTGTCATAACATTGTTTTGCACCGTAAGCGGAGTACCACCAATCGTCAAATTCATATCCACCGAATCCAATAGCGTACCGACATTCGCCATACTTCTTGCATGTATAAAAAGAGTCACCTGGGACGCCACCCCGACACCAGTAGGATCACTCATATCAAACGTAGACGATACCTCTTGCAAGGCAGTTCCCGTACCGATGTAATCAGTCGTATTTGCCGTGGAGCCTTCATCTATACAGGTATGTGCAGTTGTCGTACAGCTAGCATTTGCCGTCCATGCATTGCTAACGGTCGCATTCGGCACCAGGTCAACGGTAGCAGCAAGCGCAGGCCGCATAATCATCACGACCGTAACGAGGATAAGCATACTGATGATGATAAGTCTTGATCGACCCGACAGTGCGGTGAACCATTGTATATACCGTTTCGGCGACGCAAATTTTAACCGAGGACGTACCGACAGCGCCATTAGAATTTACTCCTATATTTGAACGTGACTTCCCCTGCGCGTGCAATGTTATTCTGAGCCGCTTCGACATGTATCTTAAGCGTGATCGTGTCCCCTGCTGCTATCGTACACGTACCAAGTGGCGCCGTAATTGTAATCGTCTGCCATGTCGCATTCGTAGCGATATTCGCCGTATTGCTACTGCACAGTGTTGCCGCCGCCGAACCATACATACTGATATGCACTTTGTCCGTCGTCACGACCGTTCCCCATCG
>JAQGGY010000008.1 GCA_028289095.1 Candidatus Saccharimonadota bacterium | reverse complement strand
CCGTCGCTAACCACATCATCCAGATGATCCATGATTGACTGTTTTACTTTTTCGTCATGGCGCGCCGAATCCTGTTCGCCTCGCCTATTAAACGACCAGTCTTGTCGAGAAATTGAAGTTAACCGGTTCTCGTATCTGTCCATAACATTTTACCACCTAGTTTAGGGTAACCGTACCATACGATCGGTAGGCGCGGCTACGGTTATTAAGATTCAGCTCTGCTAAGTAAGTTGCCGACGTACCTGATCATTTGATCGGAACAGTGTGCACAATATCCTTGCTCTTCTTCTAGTCGAGTTTGAACTGTGTTGAGTCGCTTTTTCTGATCGTCGTCTGGCCTTTTAGCACTTGTCGTCAATTTGATCATATCTTTCATTTCGGTAAACATTTTCTTTTCAATCGCCTCTTTTAAGCGAGGGTGCGATTCGTGCGTAAATGTTCCACCATTACGATAGATTGACCCCATCCGCATCAACAGTTCGGTACGCCACTCTTTTTTAGAAGATTCGCTGACGCCAATTTGCTCCTCGATACTGCGCATTAGTTTTTCATCCGGATTAAGTTCTTCATCCGATATCTGGTCGACAATTTTTGTTTTATTACAAAAGGCCTCTATATTATTCAGGTAGTTATCACAAAGTCTACGCGCATTGTCCTGATACTCGCCAACAAACGCACTTTGTACTTCTTTGATCGCTACTTTATCAAACATTGTTTTGACCGTATTCAAATCATCTTTTAAAGCGTCCTTATCTTCTTTTTTCATATCACGTGTATGTGCATGGTATTCCAAATTGTTTCGCAAAGCGCGAATTGCATCAATAGGAGTAAGGCACTTTTTATCTTCACCTTCAATCAATGCCGACGACAATGAGTCGATGACATAGCGCGGTGAAATTCCCGACATTCCTTCGTCTGGGAATTCATCTTGTATTTCCCTTAGGTCACGCTGCGTTAAATCAGCTGTTTGTTGACCATCATAGATCCTAAGCTTTTGCTCTTTGTCGTATTTTTTGCCTGGTTTGATGCGTGACAGTACAGCAAATGTCGCTGCAGTTTCCAGAGTGCGTGGATTAATATGCACTTTTTTTCTACGCACAATATCGCTTTGACCAATCAATTTTTCGTGAATTTTCTGTTCAGCCGATGTCTCTAGCGTATACGGAACTGGAATAACAACCATACGATCACGAAGGGCCTCGTTTTTAGGGTTTTGTACGTACGCATTGTATTCGGACATATTCGTATGCGCCAAAATGACTTCGTCAGCAGAAATCACTGGAAACCTTGGCGCTTTAATGACGCGATCCTGTACTAGATCGAGTAGTGTATATAGGAATTTTTCATCAGATTTAAGCATTTCGACGAACTCCATAAGTCCACGATTCGCTTTGTTTAACTCACCATCAAATTTATACGCGCGAGCATCCGATGCGCTTCCTACTTCTCCAATCATGGAGTAATCAGGGCTGCCAATTAGTTCGGTAATATCTTGTGATTTTGGATCGGATGGCTTGAACGTACCGATCCCCACTCGGTCTTTTTCTGAAATGAAGACTCGTTCAACTTTGACGTCTTGTAAACCGCCATTTTTTAACTTATCGCCGCCATATTTTGATTCGCAGTCCGGACAAAGGTCACCTTCAATATGTCCAAATTTATCCTCTAATGACGCACGAACATATTTTGGCAGCAGATGAAGCGGCTCTTCATGCATTGGACAATCTTTGATGGCATACATTGCACCTTCGTCAGTTTGCGTATAATCTTCGATACCGCGCTTTGTGCCGTTAACAAGAGTAGATTTGCCGCTACCCGGAGGACCTACTAAGATAATAAGTCGTCGTCCCAGCTCGAGACCTTCTGATCCAGCCTTTAGCGTGTCAATAAAGCGTGTCGTAGCTTTTTCAGCGCCGAATAATGCATTTCGTCCGGTAGTAAAGAAGTCTGGACGCGACGTTACAGCATCATAGGCCGTTCGCTGGGCTGTCCGTAAGATACTGGGTTGGTCAATGGCTTTTTCGATATAATCGTCAAAGCTTCCTTCCCAATCTCGCTTTTCGTGTTCCTTGTTATACTTGTCCACTTCTCCAAATATATCGTGTCGTCCCGGTCGTTCCCCTGGCATGCACCCCTCCTATTCAAGTCCTTTGATTAGAATCACAGCAATTACTTCTGACTTGTGTACATCAGTATAGCACCGATTCTGAAGTGTCAATACTTTTTAGGAATATTTTTTACTTTCATAATAATCATACCCATAGCGACCTCTGATAGGGGTGGATATTTTTACGACACAAATCGAACATTCAGCGTGATGTCGACCCAAAGGGTGGTCGATTTTACTTGCTATTTAGTCGCGTCTAGGAGGGTCCTAAATCAGAGACATCGAGTCCCAGACGGCGGTCGCTTCGCTCCCTATTTCCGCTTGTTGACAAAATAAGCAAGCAGATTTTGTTGCACTGCGCTACACGAACTGAGCTTTCTTTTGCTTTGCAAAAGCCCCAGCTAGAGTCTGGTGAAGGATGGCAAATAAAATACCCGATCGCAAGGATCGGGTGTTTTATTTGGTGGCTCCTCCCAGACTCGAACTGGGGACACAGGGCTCTTCAAGCCCCTGCTCTACCAACTGAGCTAAAGAGCCAAATCAGCATTACGCTCCCCCTATAGTACAGAGACGCGCGCTGATTTGCAAGTTACTTCTTGACTATATGTGCGTCTGCGTCTTTGATATTCGTGACTACATTCGATCCACGAAGCGCATCAATGAGTTCGACTGGGAACAGGAACATGGTTTTCTGACTCGGTTCTGCACTAATACGCTCGAGCGTACTAAGCGTACGTAGGTTCAGCGCACCAGGAACTTTAGCGAAAACAGCTGCAGCATCCGCAAGATTTTGCGCTGCTACCTTTTCACCTTCCGCGTTAATAATCGTCGCCCGTCGATCACGTTCAGCTTCGGCTTGTTTTGCCATTGCACGCTTCATATCTTGGGGCAATTCGATATTTTGCATCTTAACATTTTCGATATCAATTCCCCATTTTGCAGTTTCTGCATCAACGATCTCTTTGATTTTCTGGCTGATTTCTTCGCGCTTTGACAGCAAATCATCAAGTTCAAAGTTACCCGTTACGTCACGGAGTGCCGCCTGCGCAAACTGGCTGGTCGCATACACGTAATTTGTTGTTTCTAACACTGCCTTTGGCGCATCGACGACACGGAAGTAAACGATCGCATCGATACCGGCCGTTACGTTGTCTTTGGTGATCACCTCTTGCTTGGTGACGTCAATTGGCGTTGAACGTATATCAACACGAATAAGTCGCTGAACTACCGGAACAACAATCCTGAAACCCGGTTGACGCAGTCCGGTATATTTACCAAACGTTAATACAACGCCGCGTTCGTATTGGTTGATGATTTTGATTCCGCTGAGTATAAACACGCCAACGAGAATTAATATAAATAATACAAATCCGTCCATTATTCCTCCGTTATCTTTCCCTCCATTGTATCATCAATCGCCAGCTGAATCAGGCGTTCAATTAGCTGCGAATACGAAATGCCTGCAGCGCGCCACAACTTTGGGTACATACTGATATTCGTAAAGCCAGGCAGCGTATTTACTTCGTTGACGTATAACGTATTATCTTCAGCCATAAAGAAATCGACGCGTGCAAGGCCCTTACATCCCAAAATCTCATACACCAGTCCAGCCTGTTGTCGGATATGGTCGCTGTGTTCATCGCATAGCTGGGCGGGAATAATGGCTTCGGACATACTGGAGGCTGCATACTTTGCATCATAGCTATAAAAATCGTCGCCCGGTTTAATCTCGCCTACGCCGCTAGTTTGATGTTGCGGCGGATTACCCAATATGGCGACCTCTAGCTCCCTGCCTGCGATACCACGTTCGATCAATACGACATCGTCGTGCTGATGCGCAAGCCCAATCGCCATTGCTAATCCTTCATCACCATACACCTTGCTAACACCGACCGAACTACCGGCGCGGGCGGGCTTGACGAACATCGGACTGCCCAGACGCATACTGAGCTGACTAAAATCTGGTATAGCGTCATGCCGCTGGTGCACTTCATACGGCGCAATTTTAATGTGATGTGCATCTAAGATTTCTTTTGTCGCTAATTTATCCATACAAATCGCGCTGGCCGTCATATCACAGCCAACAATTGGAATGTGTAACAATTGCGCCAGGCCTTGCACGCTACCGTCCTCGCCATTTTTACCATGCAAAATAGGCAAGATAACGTCAGGTTTAATAATCGTATTGTTAGGCAACGTTATAAAACTTTGCGCTCCTAATACGGGCACTAGTTGCGCTGCGTTTGTATGTAAATCGACATCCGTATCGAATGAATCAAGCAGCCACCATTTTCCATGTTTATCAATATACGATAATATCACTTCAAATTGCGTATCATCAATTGCCGCATACACATTGCGTGCAGATGAAAGAGAGACGTCGTGTTCTGACGATTCGCCACCGAACAATAATAATACGGTTGTGCGCTGCATATGTTGGTAGTATACCTACTAAAGCTGACGCTGTAAAACTGCTTAGCAGTTATACCTAGGGATTGTAGGAATAATAAGGCCTGGATGTGTGCCTGCATTGACGACCGAAAAGCCGTCAGTCACACACGGGCTTGCAGCTACTTCACCTTCATTTTCATCTAGAAAATACATATTTCCCCACGGATCACCTGCTTTTAGTGAACTTAGATTCATATTTGCTGCGACACCGATACGATCTAGTGCCTGATCGTACGCCGCTTGCGTTCCAGCGCAACGTGTACATCCGCTTAATGTAATCCCCATTAAAGTAGTGTTATTGTTAATGCGCGCGACATGGATCGCCCGAGCAAACGTCGCCAGATCAGTATTTGCACGCTGTACGCGTGCGCGCTCCTGGACGCCATTATATGCAACGATCGTAATTGCCGCCAAAATACCAATAACAACGATGACGATTAATAGCTCGACGATAGTAAAGCCTGTTTGTTTTTTATAAATACGGGACATTCTATCCAGAATAACATAGCATACAGTCTAACCACAACCGGTATCGCCTCGGTTAAAAAAACTATTCCTATACGTTCTTTGCTACCATAACCCAGCACTCCGTCACGCCAAATGCCGACACCGTATAGTTCGGATTACCAGTGGGCGTCAATGTATTTACTGCACCATTTTGATAAATCAACGGGCCTAGCGCGCACTTTTGATTTTGGCCTTCTAATACATATTCGAGCACTATCACGTATACACCATCTGCCGTCTCGACATTTACAAATGGACCATACGTAATGTCGCCATCTGTTGATGTCACAGGTGGATATGCGGCCATAGAAGGCAGGGCTGTTTGCGATAGTAGTGCATTGAAGGTTGCTGTATCAGGGATATACGATGTACCGCCAAAAACAGCGCAATCACCTCTTGCATCACCATTACGATCGGTATACCCGGATCCTAGACATGCCTTGTCCCATCCATCAGCATGGTCCATCGCCGCAATCATCGCTGCAGGCGTATTTTTTATTAACGAAATTTCTAGGATATCATTAAACCGGGATGCGTAATCTGTTCTCGCGACATTTCTTGCACGCTGTTGCACGCCATTATAACCGACCATCGTAATCGACGCTAAAATGCCGATAACAACGATGACGAGGAGAAGCTCGACTATCGTAAAACCACTGTTTGTTTTTTTGTAAATTAGCATAAGCACTTCTAGTATAGCATCCGAATGCGCCATGTAATTATTAATTTGTTACTATCATTCTAGACCCGTAATCGCAAAACTATTCACCGCGCTTCTTCGTCACGAGGTATAATTATACTATGCACCGAATTCCCCTAGCTGAACGAATGCGTCCAACAACCTTAGATGAGGTGATCGGTCAAACCCATCTGCTGGGTGACGGTGAAATACTACGACAGATCGTTCGCAAAAAAGAACCTGTTAGCCTGATTCTATGGGGGCCACCAGGTAGCGGCAAAACAACACTTGCCCGCATTATCGCCCGCGAAGTAGAGGCGGAGTTTATTGAATTATCCGCTGTCACAAGTGGCAAAAAAGATGTCGAAAAAGTTGTAGAACATGCCAAGCAGAATTGGAACCTGCAATTACGTACGATTTTATTTGTCGACGAGATTCATAGATTTAACAAAGCACAACAAGATGCATTTTTGCCGCATGTCGAATCGGGATTGATTACGCTAATCGGCGCTACAACAGAAAATCCAAGCTTCGAAATCATTTCGCCATTATTATCACGCAGTCGCGTGCTGGTTTTGCAGCCATTAGAAAAGGATGCGATTATCGCGATACTAAAGCGGGCCTTAAAAGACGAAAAGAAAACAAAAAACGTCACGCCAAAAGCGTTGGATTATTTAGCGGAACTCGCTGGCGGCGATGCACGAATCGCACTGGGCAACCTAGAACTCGCACTATCAATGGATGAAAAAGTAACACCAGAAATCGTTAAAGTGGCCGCCCAAAAACGAGTGCCCGGCTATGATAAAAAGGGCGACATGCATTACAACGTCATTAGCGCATTTATTAAAAGTATGCGCGGTAGCGACGTCGACGCGACATTGTACTATTTAGCGCGAATGCTAGATGCCGGCGAGGACCCAAAATTCATTGCGAGACGTATGGTTATCTTTGCCAGTGAAGATATAGGTCTGGCGGGAAATGGCGCACTGGGCCTGGCATTAAACGCCTTCCAAGCAGTTGAACGTGTCGGTATGCCAGAAAGCAGCTATATTCTGTTCCATGTTGCGACCGCCTTAGCGAAATCCGAAAAGTCACGCCGAACGAGCGAAGCGATGTACCGAGCACAAGCCCTCGCCAAGCAGTACCCCGACAGTCCCGTCCCTATTCACCTGCGGAATGCACCGACAAAACTAATGAAAGATTTAGGTTATGGCAAAGATTATAAATGGGAAGCTGACTTTAAACACAATAAAGGGTTTTTACCAGACGACCTAAAAGACGAGACTATCTTTTAGCATTTTTCGGTGATTTTAACGCATGTACATTTCGTACTGGATTTATTCTGTTACTGAGTTTTATTGCCAGATGGTAACGGTCCAAGTAGCTCTCAGCCATGACATCCTTTGAAAACTTATCAATAACCGATTGTCGGCAAGCAGCTGGATCTATTTCGTCCAATCGTCCCATATATTCTAAAAATTCCTGTTCATTATCCGCCAAAAATCCATTGACGCCGTGCTGGATAATTTCTGGCATTGCACCGCGGTTCATTGCAATAACAGGCGTCCCGCACGCAAGTGCCTCGATAACCGCCATGCCAAATGGTTCTTCCCAGTCAATCGGAAATAATAGTGCTTTTGCTTCGCTAATAAATTTGTTCTTTCGCGGACCTTTTAAATTACCCGAAAACGTAATTTTTGGATAGCGTAGTGTATATGAAAAAATCTGATCACTGTAATATTTGAATTCGGCCATATTGCGATAATTACTCATCGGGTTAGCAAGTTCGAATAGCAACTTTCGGCTCGACTCGATACCAGCCACCGTGCCCGCCATACGTAGTCGTGATTTTGTTTTGGCGGCTAGCTTAACGGCAATGTGCTGACCTTTATCTCTGGAAAAGCGAGCAAGCGTTATAAAATAGTCCTTCTTTTTGTCCACAAACGGAAAATGATTTACATCGATCGCATTATAAACAGGCGGCAAGATATGTGACTGCAGCGCCTTAGGGGCTGGTCGCATTAATGTTTCTGATATACCAATAATAAAACATCGTCCCATATGTTCAGCCAGCTGCTCCCAATATGGGTTATTATCTGGCAAGCCCTGTGACAACATTTCCTTCGTGCTGAACGGAGGACCATGATGGGTATGAACGATAGGTGGAATATCAGGGTCGGCCGATGCCCATGCCATTAACTGTGGCCCAATATAGCCATTGTGATCATGAATTACATCAAAGTTACCGTCTGCTTTAATTTTATTTAGGGCAAACTGCAAATGCGCACTCATGATCGGCAGTGTCTCATAGGCGGGCCTATGAATGTCTTTGAACATTTCAGTTTTGTATAGCGAGTATGTCTTTATTCCGCGCGTTTTACGCTCACCGTTACCAAATACAACAACTTCTACATCAAGTTTTTTAAGTCCGTCGATTAACCCGTCTATGACAAGTTCGATGCCGCCATATCCCTTAATCGGCAATGCTAACCACGGTGGCGCAATCATTGCTACGCGTAAACGAGCCATATTTCATCCCTTTCTTACAAAGCATATTCATATATTTTAAATGCACATTCTAGTCACATTATAGCATGCAGTTGTATACTAGATAATATGGATGAGTTAAACGGAGACCCCCAACAACTACCTGCAGACTTCAAGATTCTCCCTGGTGAGCATCTTCTTTTACCCGTTATTACACATGATAAACGTATATTTACTAACGCACCGTCTAGTTTGGAACAAATTCTACGCCTGACACGTGCTGGACACCCTGATGAAATAGGAAAATACGGGCCCAGCATCGCCGCATTAGCTTTTGAAGCAAAGGCACTCGCCAATGAAATCGTTGAAACTCCTGATCACTTACGACTATACGAAATATTCTTTGGCCGTGATGGCCTACGTGTCGCAATAGACTTAATATCCAGCTACCCCGAGCTTGCCAGAGCGACCACGTTAAAACTCGCCGAACTGCAAGGCGTCGAAGACCACCCGAACCGCGAGGAAGAATTAGGGCGTATACTGCACGAATTCCGTGATCCAAACGACCCAATCGCCATAGACTTAACCGAACGCCTAGGATGGGGCTGGCCGTACTATGGCTCTGTTGACGCCACGCCGGAATTCATTCGCACATTAACTGCCTACTGTAAGCGAACCGAAGAAAACCGAGCCTTTCTGTCCCAAGAATACGTCGATCGCCAGGGCAACACACAAACAATGACGCATGCACTCGAAATGGCACTTGCATGGATTAGCCGCCGCGTCAGCAGTAATCCCGAGGGCTTGTTAGAATATAAAGCCGCCATTCCAAAGGGTATTGAAAATCAAGTTTGGAAAGATTCATGGGATGCCTACCATCATGCCGACGGAACTATCGCCAATCATGAAAAAGGCATCGCCTCTGTAGAAGTGCAAGTTACGACCTACGACGCCTTAATTGACGCCGCTGAATTATTTGAAGACGCCCTTGACCAAACGGACCAAGCCCAAGAACTGCGCGCCCAAGCCGCACGATTAAAGCAAGCTATTAAATCGACATTCTGGACAGAGGATAAAGGCGGCTACTTTGTTTTAGGCACTGACCGCGACGAACAAGGACAGCTACGACAATTAAAAATTCGCACTTCAAACATGGGACACGTACTGAATTCACGATTACTAGACGGCGATGATCCAGAAGATATCAATATGCGTCAAGCTGTCGCTCGACACATCATGTCACCAGAAATGTTAAATATTAGTGGCATACGCACCCTAGCAAGCGACGAGTTCCGCTTTAGGCCTGGATCGTACCATAACGGCAGTGTTTGGTTGTGGGATACGCACCACGTAGCAAAAGGTATGCGCCGCCATGGTTACAATGAAGAAGCGGACGAGCTAGACCGTCGCATTCTAAACGTCGTTAATGTCACTAAAATGTTCCCCGAATATGTACGCGGCGATGATAGTGACACGCCAAGCGTCAACCATCAGACAATTATTGTTTGGGACGAAATTAACCAGCGTGAAAATAAAGTTGATCAGCCACCCCAAGAAGTACAAGCATGGTCAGTTGCGGTGATTTTAGCAACAAAAAAACGCCTGGAACGGCGCGGCGTCGACTTAACGACCTATGATGTCAGTGTTAAAAAAGCGGCATAATCTGCCGCTTTTTATTAATCCTTAGATTCTTCCAGTAGCGCCGCCAGCACTCCATTCGTCCAGCCAAATCCATCCTGCAACGGATATTCACCACCACCGCCAACACCAGTTTCACTTTGAACGTCATATTTTTCAATCATTTTACCCTGCTCTTTAAATACTTTTACATTCACTGTCACCCAATTGTGTTTGATTCTGTCGGCAAGCTGATGGTAACCATAATGTCGTAGACCTTCGATCGCTACCCATTGTAGTGGCGCCCAGCCATTTGGCGCATCCCATTGTTGTCCAGTGTTTTCGAGTGTCGTCACTAGACCACCCGTTTTCAAAAAGTCTTTTTCGATGCGCGCAGCCACGGCAGCAGCTTGCTTAGAGGTTGCGATTTTTGCATACAGTGGAAAAACAGCGGCAAGCGTTAGATGCTTTGTCGGTTCGTTTTTTTTGAAATCATAATCAACAAAAAACTGCTCTTTTTCACTCCAACAATAATTTTGAATGGCTTTTTCACGGCGCTCCGCCGCTAGCAAGTATTTTTTTGCTAGTATCGGTTGCAGCATATACCGGTACGCTTCGGCGATGCTAATTTCTAACTGATACAGTAAACTATTCAAATCAACAGGGATAATATCAGTCGTATGGATCGTCGTAATATCATCTGCATCTTCAAACCAACGGGAACTAAAGTCCCAACCAGATTCTGCACCTGCACGCAGGTGAAGATACATTGCATCTGTTTCATCTTGTGTTTTGCCATGTGCCGTTTCCACATCTTCTTTGTGTGATTCGGGACGAGGCGTCATTTTATTGTCATAGTAACGGTTCAAAATGACACCATTAGGCATTTGTACCACCCGGGCAAGCGCCTGATGATCAAAGTTTTCGCGTAACGAACCGCGTCCTTTCATCCAAAAACGATATTCGATCAATAGATACGGTAAATATTCAATTAATGTTCGGCGTCGACCTTTGTGACGGGCAAGCAATTTGACCATATGCGCAAAGAACGGCGGCTGAGAACGACTGAGGAAATATGTGCGGTTGGCGGTAGGAATAAAGCCAAACTTACGGATCATATAGGCATAATTCTTCATCAT
>JAQGGY010000003.1 GCA_028289095.1 Candidatus Saccharimonadota bacterium | reverse complement strand
GGAACGACAGATTAATCGACAATTTACTGCCCTTAACTCGTATTTAAATTTCGCAATATTACATTGTTCAATCAACAAAAGGAGAAAACACATATATGGGTCAACGTAGACTCGGAAGCGTCCAAGGAGACGATCAAGCAAAGCGGCCACAAGGTCAACAACCACGACAAAAGTCGAGCAATACGGTATTAAACAGCACCACTACTCGTAAGGGTGAAGTGTTCCGTGCGCAGCGTCGTACCAGCGAGAACGTCAATGTTCAAGCCAGCCAACACATGATTAATGTGCCGGTTAACAAATCGATTTATAACGGTTACCAAGGCCGACAATTCAGCCTAGCTGATCAAAAGCACCAGCCAAAACCAAACCCGAACGTACCAAAACTAAAGATTATGCCTATCGGCGGTCTTGGTGAAATGGGCATCGGCAAGAACATGATGGCAATCGAATACGAAAATGACATTATCGTGATCGACTGTGGATTCTTGTTCCCTGGTAGCGACTACCCAGGTATTAACTACATTATTCCTGATATTACATACCTAGAAGAAAACAAGCACAAAATCCGTGGCCAGGTCTTTACGCACGGACACCTTGACCACATTGGCGCGTACCGTCACATCGCTGACAAGATTCCTGCACCTGTGTACGGGTCTAAGTTTACCCTTGGTATGGTCCAGCGCACGATGGAAGAAGCGACGAGCGGCTTCGAGCCTGATTATCACGAAATGGATCCAGAATCGCACGAACGCGTGCAGCTGGGCGATAGCTTTAGTATCGAACTCGTCCGCGTGAATCACTCTATTCCGGATGCAACTGCTGTTGTTATCCGCACGCCACTTGGTGTGTTGATTGACACTGGTGACTGGCGTTTCGAAGAAGAGCCTGTCGATGGAAAACCATTCGATCTAGCGCGTTTGACTGAAATTGCCACCACAGAAGGCATCTTGCTACTAATGAACGAATCAACTAACTGTGAGTCAGAAGGTGGTCACACCCACGGCGAACCAGAGATCAAGCAATCAATGGGCCAGGTGATGGATAAATATCCAAATAGCCGCCTAATTATGAGTTGTTTCTCGTCACAGATTCACCGTATGCAAGGTATTCTGGAAGAAGCAAAAGCACACGACCGTAAGGTTGCCTTTGCTGGTTATTCAATGATTCAAAACCTTGAAGTTGCGCTTCGTGCTGGTGTTATCAAAATTCCTAAAGACGTCGTAGTCAAAATGGAAGACGTCGTTAAATTACCTGATGGCAAAGTAACAATTATCTGTACTGGTTCACAGGGTGAATTTAACGCCGTACTGAACCGTATGGCTACTGGTTCACACAAGTTTATCAAGATTAAAAACTCTGACATTATCGTCTTTAGCTCGAACGCGATTCCTGGTAACGAAAAGTACGTCACACGTACCGTTGACGGTTTGATGCGTGAAGGTAGCGAAGTTGTGCAGAATGGCAAAACGCACCTAACAGGCTTTGGTCCGCTGCACGTTTCAGGACACGGGTATTACGATGATCACGTCAAGTTAATCAATGCCCTTAATCCAAAGTACTACCTACCAATTCACGGTGAATTCCACATGCTTGTCCACAATGCCGAGCTTGCGGAAAAGGAATGTGCCATCCCACGTGACAATATATTTGTCTGCGACAGCGGTGACGTTATCGAAATTACTGCTGATGGCGCGAAAAAGAACGGCCGTATCCCAGTTGGTGGAATTATGTACGATGACAGCGGCGCAACTGTATCAGAAGTCGTCCTAAAAGACCGTATTCACATGGCTGCCGAAGGTATGTTCGTGATCGTGTTGACTGTTGCTCGTGGTAGCGGCCGTCTGATGACCAGCCCTGATATCATCAGCCGTGGCTTTATTTACCTGCGTGATAGTGAAGAATTGATGAACATGATTCGTCAGTATCTCAAACAAAAGGTAACCAAAAGCTTTACAGGCAAACGCGTCGACCTCGATGTGATGAAGAAAGAGTTGAAAGACGAAATAACCCACATTTTGTACGACCAAACGCGTCGTACGCCAATCGTTATCCCAGTGATTAACGAAATTGGTGGTGGCGGTGGCCAAAACCGTGGTCCAGATAATCGTCCACAAGGCGGCAACAACGGCCCACGCCGTGACGACAATCGTCGTGATGACAACCGTGGCCCACGACCAGAGCGCACCGATCAAACTGATCGCCCAGAACCAAAGACGTTCCCAGCGCCACAGGTTCCGGACACAGAAGTGACCGACACAAAAGCGCGTCAAGCACAAGATCAGCGCCCGTACTAGTGCTCTAAAACACGACATATATAGAAAAAGCCCCGCTAAGCGGAGCTTTTTCTATATTAAGAATAATGCTCACGCCGCGGGGTTATACGTTGTTTGTTAAATTGAATGGGTTAGCTAAATAAGAGCGCCGCTAATATAGCATAAGCCTATTGCAATTTGTAGTATTTTTTGCTATAATATGACGTATCAATCAGTAGCGAAAACGCTTATAATAAAGAACATATATGGCAAAACGTAAAAAATCAACACGCAAAAAAAAGAACACCCAGTCAGATGCTCCGCAGCATAGGTTGCCGAGCGGTTTTTGGGCGCAAGTCGGCGCGCTCTTTATGATCGCCATCTCGCTGTTTTTAGTCGTGACATGGTTTGGTGCAGGTGGGCCAATTCTGGAATGGTTACATAACAGTGCGGTACAAACGATCGGCTACGCGGAATATATCATTCCTATCTTGTTCATCTATATTGCCGTCGAAATCTTTCGTGCAGAAAATAACCGCATCCCATTCGTAACAAAGTTCGCCACAACCATGCTTATTGTGTGGTTTGCCGGCTTGTTTGGCCTAATGAAAAGTAATGGCGAGCCAACAGGTGGCTTTGTTGGCGAAGTTGCAAACAGTGCAATGCTTGCCATGGTCAGTAGCGGTGTCGGTATATTTATATATATCCTCCTGATTATCGTGACAACATTATTTGTTCTACGCATTTCACCGATTTCCGTTATAAAAAAATTATGGGAGCTGTCCCGTACCGAACGTGAAGACCAAGACCGGAATATCAAGGTTATGCGCAAAGTTGCCGCAGCTGACGCGCCTCGTCCATCGACAATCGGTGAGTTGAAATTGAATGCCGGCGTACCAATGCTGGGTGCAGAAGAAGTTGCTGCCGAAGATAAAAAAATGCTGCGCCGTTCTAGTATGAAGGGTAGTGTTCAGCAAGATAAAGCCGCCGAAGACCGCGCCGCATTAGTGACGGTCAGCGATCCAAATTGGCAATCACCAAGTCTTGATCTACTTGAAAAGAAGCAATCACCGGCCGATGCCGGCGATGTTCAGCAAAATGCGCAGACAATTCGTGATACATTAGCTGAATTTAATATTGATGTTGAAATGGAAGGCGCTAACATTGGGCCAAAGGTAACGCAATACACCTTAAAGCCGCCAAGTGGTGTGAAATTAACGCGTATTACTGCCCTGGAAACCAATATCGCCCTTAATCTAGCGGCACAAAGTTTGCGTATCGAAGCGCCGATTCCTGGTCAGCGTGCTGTTGGCATTGAAGTACCAAACCGCAAAGCAGCGGATGTTCGCTTGCACGGAATCTTGTCAGCCAAACAGTGGCGCACTGCACAGGAACCACTGAGTTTCGCGATAGGAAAAGACATCTCCGGCGAAGCAGTAGTCGGTGAATTGAATAAAATGCCTCACCTTTTGATCGCTGGTCAGACCGGTAGTGGTAAATCCGTCATGATTAATACGCTACTTACTAGCTTGTTATATCGGAACAGTCCAAGTGAAATGAAGCTGATCTTGGTCGACCCTAAGCAGGTTGAAATGGCACCGTACGAGGATATTCCGCATCTGTTAACGCAGGTCATTACCGAACCTGAAAAGACCATTAGTGCACTAAAGTGGGCAGTCAACGAAATGGAACGTCGCTATAAATTACTTGCCGAAGAAAAATTACGCGACATTAAAAGCTATAATCAGAAAATTCGCTCAGGCAGTAAAAAAATATCTGTCGCTGACGAAGATGGCCATGAACAACGCGTAGACGATGGAGCAATGCCATACATTGTGATTGTCATCGACGAGTTGGCTGACCTGATGATGGTCGCGTCGCGTGACGTTGAAGCCTTAATTGTTCGCTTGGCGCAAAAGGCCCGTGCGGTCGGTATCCATTTGGTACTTGCGACGCAAAGCCCGCGTGCCGACGTTATTACTGGCTTAATCAAGGCCAACATTCCAGCTAGGATCGCTTTTACAGTTGCTGGCCAGGTGGAAAGCCGTATCATTATGGATCAAGTCGGTGCCGAAAAATTACTAGGACAAGGTGACATGCTATTCCTTGATTCTGGTAAAAGCAAAGCCCGCCGTATCCAGGGTGCTTGGGTGATGGACGAAGAAGTCGTAAAAATCACCGAGCATTTGCGTATGCAATCCGCACCGCAGTACAATGACGAAATTATTTCGCAGCCAGTGCAGTTGAACGGCAAGGGAGGGGTAGTGATGGACTTTGATGGTGGTGGTGATGACGATATGTACAAAGACGCCCTGCGTGTCGTGGTTGATAGTGGCAAGGCTAGCACTAGCCTGTTACAGCGTCGCCTGCGCATCGGCTATGCCCGTGCAGCCCGTATTATTGAGCAGATGGAAGAACAAGGCGTAATTGGCGCCGCTGACGGCTCACGGCCACGTGAAGTGTTGATCAACAGCCTTGATGACCTTGGCAGTGGTGACGGCGTTTAATCTAGTCCTTGTAAAGCTTGTTTAAAATACGGTACAATAGCCATAAGTATGATGGGCAACACAAACAGACAACACGGCTTTACGATTGTAGAATTATTGATCGTCATCGTCGTTATCGGTATCTTAGCGGCGATTACGATCGTGGCATATAATGGCGTTCAGCAACGCGCGCGCGACGTGACGCGTACGAGTGATATTGGCGGCATACAGAAAGCTTTAGAGATGTACCGTGTAGACAATAGTATTTATCCTTCCGTAGGAACTGATGGCGTTGGCTATCCGTTATCTACCTTGTCTACAGCGCTCGTTCCTACATATATCTCTAGAATACCGAACGATCCTAACACAAGCCTGATGAATTATCAGTACGTGCGCAATACGGCCGCGAGTGGCTCGTATGGTATTCGAATTTCCTACGAGGCAAAGACAGCATGTCATATGGGTGTAAATAATGCTGGTATTGGATGGTGGAGTTTGGCGGCGTGCTAAATTAAAACGCCCCCGTTAGCATAAAAGCATAACGGGGGTCGTTTGACGGGCGATAAGGGTGTCAGGTCAACTCTTAGTGTCGCTGAATGCGTCCATTGACCTTGCTTAACAACGTAGTGTACATCTCGATAGGGAGTTCACGTAGCGAGTAGTCTCGCTTGACTTCTTCGATGATGTCGCCGATATGCATTCTGCCGTCATACTCATCGCCCTCGGCGTGAATCGATTCGGTAATTCCAAGCCTGCGTGAGGCAAACTGATATATTACCATGATTTTTCCGCCATCACCACGCTGGTCGTCTTTGAAAAAGAAAGACGATTCGCTACGGTGGTCGGTGCCAGAAAAATCACTCTGAAGCTGGTCGCTGATGGCGGTGAACCAGAGTATGCTTGTTACGCTCGACTCTGTATCGGTGTCTGAGTCTTCAAAAAATCCTACCGATTCAATAAGTAGAACGTCGTAGGCTTTGAGTGCGTTGTCAAGGATTTCAATCTGTTCGTCGTTAAGGGAGGGCATGACCTTCGCCTTTCAAATTGTCAAACTATGCACACCTAATGATGTACTTAAATATATAATACCACTAACACTACAAAAAGTCAACTTATTCCTCTGTTTTTGTCACGCATTTCAAATGACCTGACAGTTGATTGAACAAGCGTGAATGTGAATATAAAACGACCCCGCCTGGTTACGGCGGGGTCGTTTGACGAGGGGATCTCCTTTAGGTAGTACAGATGGATGGAATTTGTTGCGCACAGAACAACAGTTCCTTCATATGCAGATTAGCAAGTTCGACGATACGCTTTTTAAAATCGGTATTCTCGGATGCCATCCAGATCTTACCAATAGAATCGAGGCAAAATTCTACACCGTCTATTTTGCCAAGGAACCACATGGCGCGTCGTTCTGTTAGGCCGGCGCCTTCAGTAGGATTCTGCACGAGCGCCACGTGATCATTGATTGTATCGGGCCAGTTATTCGCTTCCAGCCACGCAAGCGTTGTCGCAATCTCTTCTCGAAGATTGTCGCATAGTACTTGAGCCTCTTCTGTGCTGATTTTCCAGCGATCTCGTGCCGCCCATCGTTCTGTTAGTACTTCTTCTGCTTTTCCCATGGCATGCCTCTATTTCGTTGATTGTAAGTCGGTTGTGTCGGTCTTCGAATCAAGTTCGGCCTGTAATCGCGTCACGATGCGTTTGATGCCTGGGATGACGTACTGCGCAAGTACCGTCGGGTTTATTGCTGCATACCCGGCTTCATCAAGTACTTCGATACGTTCCGCACCTCTCCGCACCAGATTGCCAGTTGAATCGCAGTATAGTATGGCGCCGCGTATAAAATTATCCGCTTTGCCTACATACCACATGGCACCCAAATCGCCGTCTTCGTGTGAATAGGGCATCAGGCTACCGCCAGGCCAGTTATTTGCTTCCAGCCAAGTGTGCGCGGTTGCGAGTTCTTGCTTTACTTCGCCTATAAGGCGCTGTCGAGCTTCCTCGTACTGCTGTCGATTGGTTTCAATACGTGCTCGCAATGCGTCTTCTGCTGTTCCCATGAGTATTTTCCTTAGTCTAAGGTCCTCTTGTCAAACTCCTATTGGAGTCCAGCATACGAGGACTCAACAATGTTTTTTCATCATACCATGTTCTAACGATTAATCAATTACAGGGGTAGTATTTATCCACAGATTTTGCTATAATTAACAGGTTATCAACTCGGCTTATACCAGATATAAGCATCCATAATGGATTCCAGAGGAGGAAATCTATGAAAGAATACGAACTAACCGTTCTGATTCACCCTGATCTAGAAGCAGATCTAGAAACCCCACTTGCCAAGGTCCGTGATATTATCACGACTGCTGGCGGTGAAATTGTAAAAGAAGACAATTGGGGCAAGAAAAAGCTTGCTTACAAAATCAATCGTCAAGATTTTGCTGTGTACGTTTACTTTGATGTCAAACTACCTGCAGACGCACCACTTAAGATTAGCAACACGTTTAACATCACCGAAGAAGTGCTTCGTTACTTACTAGTGACTGTTGATGAAAAGGGACGCAAAGCCCTCGAAGAAGCAAAAGCTAACGCGTCTAACAATTCTGACGCAAAAGAAGAGGAATAAACCGGTATGGCTAAAAGTATCAACCAAGTAA
>JAQGGY010000063.1 GCA_028289095.1 Candidatus Saccharimonadota bacterium | reverse complement strand
GTGCTGATTGTACTGGCGCCGATTATTGCAGCGATGGTGCAGATGGCGGTAAGTCGTCAACGTGAATATCTTGCCGATGCATCAGGCGTTTTGGCAACTCGAGATGCAGAAGGCCTTGCAAGTGCATTAGAAAAACTGGGGCAATATGGGCGACCAATGCAAAAACAAAATACCGCATCTGCGCATTTGTTTTTTAACAATCCATTAAAACCAAGCTTTCTTAGCAAGCTATTCAGTACGCATCCTCCTCTAGAGGAGCGTATCGCACGTTTACGTAATAATGCGGATAAATTTTAAGAAAGAGATTACTATGCCGACGGCTAAAAAGACTTCATCGCCACGTAAAACGACGCCTCGTAAAAAAGTAACAAAAAAAACGTTCACGCAGAACTCCAATTTTGTCACCGCCGCGGTTCTTACATTAAACAAAAGTCGCTTTATCACACGACAACGGGCTAAAATACAGGATTTTTTAGCACGCCGACCACATCGCAGTTTCCGGCGTACATATCGGCGTGACTATACACGGTCATTATTGCTGCCGGGATATTGGGCATTTACCCGTTATGTACAAAAAATATTGTGGAGTAATCGTAAACTCTTTTTATCAGTTATCACTATATATGTTATTTTAACGGTCACTTTGATCAGTTTTGCGTCGGAAGATACCTATATGCAGATGCGCGATACATTAAATAACACTGGTGAAGGTATGTTTGATGGGGTTTGGGGTGAACTAACAAAGGCAAGCCTACTGCTTGCCGCCGGTGCAACAGGAGCACTAAACAATGCAAATCTTGGTTCGCAGGCGCAAAGCCAGATCTATGCGGTCATCATTGGGTTGCTGACATGGCTAACGACAGTGTGGCTGTTACGTGCGATTTTAGCTGGTCACAAGCCAAAAATGCGTGATGGATTATATAATGCAGGCGCGCCAATTGTCCCGACGTTTTTAGTTTCTACTGTGATCATTCTGCAACTTTTACCGCTCGCAGTGGCAATCTTTGCTTATAATGCTGCGGTGACGTCTGGTTTGCTTGAAGGCGGCATCGAAGCGATGATGTACTGGGGAGTTGCTGGCCTATTAGTTGTGCTGTCACTATACTGGATAACTTCGACGCTTTTGGCGCTTGTCGTCGTTACACTGCCAGGTATGTATCCGATGCGTGCACTGCGGACGGCAGGTGACTTGGTTGTTGGCCGCCGGGTTCGTATTTTACTTCGACTATTGTGGATGGCGCTTGTTTTGATAGTGACTTGGGCACTTATTGTCATTCCTATCATTCTACTAGACGGGTGGATGAAACAGGCGTGGGACTGGATATGGTGGTTGCCGCTCGTTCCGATTACCTTATTGATGATGGGCTCGGTGACAGTGATATGGGTTGCGAGTTATATTTATTTACTATATAGAAAGATCGTTGACGATGACGCACTCCCAGCTTGAGCAACGCATAAAAGACTTGCGTGATTTGATAGCACGTCACAGCTATGACTATCATGTCCTTGATAAGCCGTCAGTTTCTGATGCGGTGTACGATAGTTTATTCGGCGAATTGAAAAAAATTGAAGCCGAGCATCCTGACTTAATAACGTCAGATAGTCCAACACAACGTGTCGGTAACGAATTACTAGGTGGATTTAAAAAAGTGACGCATAGTAGCCGCATGCTCAGTTTAAACGATGTATTTGATCGTAACGCAGTTGAGGCATGGGTTACGCGGATGGACAAGCTATTACCAGGCCGCAAACATGAATATTTTGCTGATATCAAAATGGATGGTCTGGCCTGCGCATTAATTTACCAGGACGGCATACTTGTTCAGGCGGTGACTCGCGGTGATAGTTTTGTAGGTGAGGATGTGACGGCGAATGTTCGTACGATCAAGAATGTACCGCTACGGCTCCGCAAGGAAGAAGGGTATGAACAGTTTCTAGATGGTCGCACTGAAATCCGCGGTGAAATAGTTATGTTAAAGGCAGAATTTGAGAAACTAAACGCGCACCGTCGTGCGATTGGTGAACTAGAGTTCGCGAATCCGCGCAATTTAGCGGCAGGGACGATTCGCCAGCTTAATCCAAAACTAGTCGCTGAACGGCCATTGCATTTTAGGGCATATGATTTATTGCGCGATAACCCGACGGATATACCAACGAACATGTTTGCATACGAAGCGATTACTGCAATAGGGCTGAATCGTAATGCGCAAGCAAGCGTCTTTACGACGGTCAGCGAGGTTATGAGGTTTGTCGATGAATGGGATAAAAAACGCAACGAATTACCTTTTAATACAGACGGCTTAGTGGTGAAGGTTAATGACCGCGCGCAGTTCGCCGAATTAGGTATTGTCGGCAAGCAGCCACGTGGCGCGGTTGCGTATAAATACGCCGCTGAACAGGCGACAACAATCGTTAAGGATATTGTCATTAGTATCGGTCGAACGGGTGCTGCGACGCCCGTGGCCGTGTTTGATCCTGTCGTTGTTGCGGGGACGACCGTAAAGCATGCCAGTCTACATAATGCGGATGAAATTGCTCGGTTGGATATTCGGATTGGCGATACTGTCGTGATTTTCAAAGCTGGCGATATTATTCCGCAAGTTGAAAATGTCGTCACAGAGCTGCGACCTAAAACAGCAGAAAAAATTAATTATGAACAACTGCTACATGAACAATATCCGGAATTAGAATTTGAACGTACTGGCAAGGATGTTGTATACCGCGTAAAAGGGGTATCTGGCCCAATATTACTCAAACGTGCGTTACAGCATTTCGCTAGCAAGGGCGCACTAGATATCGATACGTTAGGCGAAAAGAACGTTGTGGCGCTCGTTGATGCGGGGCTGGTAAAAGACCTGGCCGATATTTACACGCTGACAAAGCAGCAGTTACTGCAACTCGATCGGTTTGCTGATATTTCAGCGCAAAAGTTAATTAGTGCCATCGCTGATAAAAAACAACCAGCATTAGAGCGTTTTATTTTTGGCTTGGGTATACGTCATGTAGGTGCGCAGACAGCGGTCGACTTAGCAAAAAAGTTTGAATCGATCGAGGCTGCAAAAGCAGCCGGCCTTGATGACTATTTAGCGATCGATGGTATTGGCGCTGTGGTTGCTGAATCATTGGTAGCGTGGTTTGCCGACCCAGATAATGAAGCTATGCTGATGAAATTTCGGGAAATGAACGTCATTCCTGTTTACCAGAAGAAATCAGGTAAATTTGCAGGACAAAATTTTGTCGTGACTGGCAGTTTGGAATCTATGAGCCGCGACCAAGCATCGGATAAAATCCGTGCATTAGGTGGAGTATTTCAGACAAGTGTTGCAAAAGACACGACTTATCTCGTTGCGGGCGGTAAAGTCGGTGCTAGTAAGCTGAAAAAGGCGGAAAGCTATGGCACGAAAATAATCACCGAATCTGATTTTTTGGATTTATTAAAGTAGGCAATATGAAAAAAATAGAAACAGGGAAGTATCAGCATTATAAGGGAAATATCTACGAAGTCATCGGTGTGGGCAAAGATACGGAAACCGAAAATGAAGTAGTGATTTATCAGCCATTATACGATAACGACGTTGCGTATTGGGTTCGTCCGCTCGCTATGTTTTGCGATACGGTCGTTATAGATGGTGAAAGCGTGCCGCGATTTAAAAAAGTAGACGATAATCAATAAACGAACTGCGCAGCGGTAATTAGTGCAACTTATACAAAAGTGGCCTATAATGGCAGTACATGAATAAAGCGTTGAAACAAGCGAAAAAAGCAGGCATTGGTGTCGTCGGGATTGTTGTTTTATTGATTGGAATTGTCGCCATTCCTTACCCAGGGCCGGGCTGGCTGATTGTCTTTGCCGGATTGGCTATTTTGGCAACCGAGTTTGACTGGGCGCAGCGAGTACTCGACCGCGCGCGCGGTAAATATGATGCATGGACAGAATGGATCAAAGCTCAGTCGCTACTTATCAAATCCCTATTTGCTATCGGAACAACCATCGTTGTAGTGGCTACCTTATGGGTGATGAATGGATATGGAATTATGAACAATATTCTAAATTTAGGCTGGGACTGGCTAGAATCACCGTTTTTACGCTAAAATAACTTCTTTGAGCGCACTTTTTGCGATTTTTTCTGCAACAGCTGACTGATATCGTGCAACTTTATGTTCTGGGCCAGTATGCTTGCCTTTGTCATCACTTAGCTTGACAGTTTCATTGCCGTTGACATGCGTGGCTTTCATAACGATATTATTAGACGGAAGGCCTAAGTCGTTCGTCAGCGATGTCCCCCAGCCAAACATCAGGTTGGTTTTGCCGCTGAAATGATCTGCTAGTTTTTCTATCATATCAATATCTAGGCCGTCGCTGAAAACGATGGTTTTTGTCGTAGGGTCAATTTCGTACCGTGCATAAAAATCTATAACATGCTCGCCGAATGCGATTGGATCGCCAGAATCATGGCGAAGGCCGCGCCATGCATGTGCCTGTTCTGGGGTAAAATCTGTGAAAAAGAATTCACTTCCGAATGTATCCGTCAGGGCAATTGAAAGGTCGCCGCCATAATGTTCTTGCCAATCTTTTAACATTTTCGCATGACCATTTAATGGATTATTACCCGCAGCGTCCTCTAGTCCTGCATAGACCATTGGCATCTCATGAGCGAATGTGCCGATAGGAGTCAGATCGTATTTGTAGGCAAACCATGGATTGCTAGTGCCGACAAAGTTACCAGGGCACTCCTGCGCAAGCCGGCTAATGACGTGTTCATGCCAAGCGGCACTAAAGCGTCGACGTGTCCCAAAATCAGAAAACTTAATGTCAGGTCGTGCTTGCAAGCGTGCAATTTTTTCATCAAGTCGGCGGTCGCCCTCAGTGTATAAGTCGTCAATTGACAGGTCGTTAACTTCCATTAATCGTGCATAATATTCTTCGTTGATTTCACTCATTACTACGGTTTCCCACAGACTTACGTCTGCCCATGGACCAGTCGTTTGGACTGTTAGTTCGCCGGTAGCGGCGTGTGTGTCAATTTCAACATCGGGTAGCTGTAGGTCGGCTAAATGATTCAGATACGCTGGCGTAAAACGCCCTCCACCGTCTTGTGCTTGCAAACCAGCATAGTAAGCGATTTCCTCGGGTGAAAAACCACGCTCGCGGATTGCATCTAGGCGTTCTTGAAGTGCTGCTTTTGTAACAAACTCGCTTAATGGTTGTTCGCCTCGACGGTTTTTTAGTGTAAAGGTTACCTCGGCATCAGGGTGCTTTTCGTAAGCCATGTCACCCATCGTTAGTTTGTAAAAGTCTAATCCGCGGCTAAGGTTAGGTTGTTGTTCATTCATGACATTATTCTCCTAGTTCCTGCAGTATGGCTGCAGTGGTCGCCATTCGTATACCGCGTAGGCCAAGTTGTCGGAAACATAGTTCACGGTTCTTGGAAAAAACAGCTTCAGTGGCGTCTGTGATTAAGGTAACGTCAAAACCTTGGCTGAGTAAATCTGCAGCAGTTGAATCAACGCAAAGTTTGTTGTCGCCGCCATCCCCTAGGGCAAGTCCAGTGACATATATATCAGTCACTTCTTGCTCGCGTAGCCATTGCGGCAAGGTAGTGCCAGTTGTCGGCTGATAGGCAAGAGCGCCAGTGTAGCTAGTATCCTCTTCGGGTGAAGTGCAGGTAGTATCGCCTTTAATGAAATGCTCTGCGTCGATATCGTTAACGACGCGCAGGCCAGGGTGTAATTCGGCGCCCGGAGTACCGCCGACGCAGTGAACTGGCCATGTGTTGATATAATTTGGCTCCTGCGAAAAATGAGCGGTTTGTGCCGGGTGGTAGTCCTGGGTCGTTGCAATGGGGTAGGTGCGATCAGCAAACCGTTCAGATAATTGATTAATTTTATCAACAATGAGTTCGCCGCCATTGACACCTAATTCACCAAAACCTTCAGCATGCAGTCGCTCACCTTCGGTTGCTGGCATGAATCCACGTTGTACATCGACGATAATAAGTGCGCGGTTGTGTATTCGTTCCATAGCATTCTCCTAAAATTAATAAGTGTATATATAACACTAACTAAATTCATCATAGACCCTACTTAGTGTTATGTCAACACTATATGCAAATAATATCTTTCGCTGTATACTAAAGTACATGAAAGATTTCGAACGCACTGGTAATAAACTATTAACTGCCGTTGCCTATGGGGACGCCGCAGGCTTGCCAGTCGAGGCAAAAAGCGCGACATATATAGCTATGCGATATGGCGCTATTACGCAGTTGATTCCACCAGTAGAAAATCCATTCTATTCGGGTGACTTGCCTGAGGGTACTTGGAGTGATGATACGCATTTAAGTTTGGCCGTTACCAAGGCGATCATAAAGGCGAATGGGTTTGACCTGCAACTACAGGCTGAATCGCATATTGATGCGTACCATGAAACGCCACTTGTTATATCTCCGAATGGTAAAGAATCGAAGCAGGGGTGGGGTGGTTCGACAACACGAAGTGTAGAGCGGATGATAGGTGGTACACCGCCGCAATCAGCTGGCGAGATAGAGGGTGCGGGTAACGGCATCTTAATGAAAATGGCGCCGCTCGTATTTTGGCAAGCGGCAAAAGGAATGGATGAGTCAGAACGATACGTGCAGTATGATCAACTGACGACCATGACGCACGATAGCGACGTGGCACGAATATGCACGCGAGTGCACGGCAATTCGTTGCATTATTTGCTGACACAACAATACGACCCTAGCGAATTTATAGATTACATCGTTGATGCTGCGGTGTATCATGAGACGCTATTTGAACAGGATGGCCGTGTTAGTAGCCACCTTCGTTATTTACAGCAAAACAGCCACCCATCGTCCCAACAGATTCTTGATCAGTTTGAAAATACGAAAAGTGGATTTAAGTATGGATTTTATGCACCTGAAACACTAGCGATTGCATATGGAGTATTTATGACACACTCGCCTGATTTTAAAAAGTCAGTCTTTAGTGCGGTAAATATTGGTGGTGATAGCGACAGTACGGCCTCAATTGTAGCATCAATGGTCAATTTTAGCTGCAAAGGCGAACTGAACCTTCCTGATGATTATAGTAAAGTCGCCGACCGTATGCAGCTCGAAAAAGTAGCACAACAGCTGACCGCCTTGGCGCTGAAGCATAATTAATCTTGTCCGTGTACTCTGGCGCACAATGCCAGTATAATAAATCACAATAGATAAGTAGGAAACATCCCCATGCCAATGCCAAACGATCTTGTATTTGTCCGCCACGGCCAGTCCGAGGCTAATATTATTCAGAAAGAAATAA
>JAQGGY010000018.1 GCA_028289095.1 Candidatus Saccharimonadota bacterium | reverse complement strand
CCGGTGGGTTCAGGGTGATGTGCGTTGACTCGGTCGGACATGCTGTCAGCGTGTCAGTCTGCACCTGCTGCCAACCGGGGTTGGCAAGCTTGTACTTGGCTGCATCTGTCACTTCGGCGTGGACGGTCAGGCTATTGCCATCACGTACCACGACATAATTGATACCTTCGATGTGGGCCGACTGGAACGAGAGATTAAACACATCTCCGCACAAATCAGTGAAGGTGCCATTGACAGCCGTGACCAATTTCGGCGAGGGCGGACCCTCGGGTGCCGGACACTGGTCGACACTCGGCTCGGGATCCTGAGGATTCAGGAAAGCGATCACGATTGATCGCCCATGCGCGTCCTGGAACGGTGAACCAATCACCATCCAGTCCTTGCGGTCAACGACGATCGGGTTCTGACCGGTCTGCAACCGCTCGTCCACCCCAGGCGTACCAACGTACTTGCATACGGCGGCCTTCTTGGGCGAAACAACGACCGGGCATCCACCATTGCTGGCGGGACCGGCAACATCAACACACTTGTCAGTGCCATCATCCAGAACGCCGTCATTGTCAGCGTCACGAATCGCGCAACCATTGTTCGAAGCGGGGCCAGCTTCATTATCACACTGGTCGACGTCGTCATTGATGCCATCTTTGTCAGTATCGACAGGTTCAGGTACGATGACGACTGCACAACCGGTGGTCTTATCAACCACGGTACCCGCAGGCGTTCCAAGGCACTTGTCAGTGCCATCATCCAGAACGCCGTCATTGTCAGCGTCAGCTGGCACTGACGGACTTTCAGGGCAAGACCGCAGATCTTTCGATCCAGCCTTGTTTGCCCCTGCTTCCAATGACGCAACGACTGTGCCGGTTGAATTTGCCACATTAATCATGACAACTTCTGGCACACAGATAATGTACTGCGCCGACGCCCCGCCATGTAGCGGGTCGGTGTTCAGTACATAAGTACGACTGTTGTTTGTGCCGACGAAGACGCCGTTGCCCATGATCGTTGCTGTAAACTTGTAGCTAGTAGCATCCGGGGCACTGCTTCGCTGAATCGCCAGTTCCCCGGTCCCGTATGTGGGGGTTGGGAGTGGCAATGCGGCGAACGTAAACGTGGGCGTCAAGACGGGGACCGGCTCTTCTGCAAGAACCTGTGAAACTGGGGCAACTATCAACAAAATTGTAGCGAATAGAGCAAGTATGAAGCGACTGATCCGGCCGATTGCCAAATCAATCACCCCCTTTCACAAATAAGAAATTGTTATACACTGGTAGATAAAGATCGCCAGGGCGTGTAACGCAGATGTGCGCACATTCCTCGAATAATAACATTATAGTTGCTATTTGTAAATAGTATTACCCCTTAAGGGCTTCACTTTATGAAAGTAAGGGTGACGAGGCGTGTGTTTCTAGCGCAGCATTAGTAAGTCTCCATGATCTTGTGAAGGCAATTCAACTACTTATTGGATTACTGATCAGACACCTGCTTCGCTAGCGCTGACCTAATGCTGCGATAGTTGCGTAAAAGGTCATAATCAGACATATCTTTAATCGTGTCATCAAAAATATGTTGATCGCCTTTGGCAGACCTCAGTAGCCCTGCGCGCACGACATCACCATAATAACGGCTACCACCAAACAACCCTGTTTCCCTCATCAGGCTCGTCATTTCCAATTTGTCTGGAGGATTATTTTCAGGGTCAAAATTTGGTAGCATGCTAGGTTCCAAATCTCGTAAACGAGTCCTAAAATCCACATCCCTATCTGCATATTCCTGAACCTTTGCACCAAGCTTGTCATAAATTGCTCGCTGCAAACCATCATCCCTTGCTATAAATCGATCAATCCCGCCAAGGTGCGTATCGCCGTTTATATATTTACCAAGAATAGCGTCGAAGTTTTCTATCCAACCCGCCTGTTCGACAGCATACAGTGTCTGTAGTTCGCTTTTATCAAGCTTACTTCCTAATCGATATGCAGCACCAGTAACGCCAGCTGGCACAGACTGCATGTCGGCTTCAATGAGTGTTGGCGCGATCTTTAACCACTCGGTGAGCGCAAATTGACGCTTCTGTTCCCGTACGTTATCACTCTCGCTAGGCAAGAAACGAGTAAATTTATCCAAGTAGTCACTCATCACTAGCGCTACATCAGCCTTGTCTTTTACGTTTTCAGTGATCGCTGCAATATTCTCATACATGCGTTCCGACGTATAATCAGGCTCTTTAAGCGTGCCGTCTTGGCTTCTGCCCATAGCCCATGTTGCATCAACGATAGTTATACATGACTCTCCAGATTTACCCACGGTGACAAACGTATTCCAGGCATGCCCACTGCCATCCATTGAAAACTTACTAACATCATCACGTTTACGCGATCCGTACCCTTCCTTACCCCCTGTATACACTGCATACGTATTGCGTAGCATGCTCAGCTCACTTTGGTTAGCCTTTAGTGCCTCAAAAACAGCTTTAACATTCGAAGCCACATTACGACAAACACCGTTACCGGGCCAATCTACGTCACCGACATGCGCTTCGCCTTCGGCTAGCAGCTGCATTGTCGTCATATTATCTTCACGTTTACCGCCTGCCACTCGCCTTCCGTCCTCTTGTACCCATGAGTATTTAGATAACATCTGTACGACACCGAGGCTTAGTTTGACGGCTTGTTCTGGTGTTAGTGCGATGACCGACTGAATGTCCAGTTCATCCATAAGGTTTCTCGCGTTGTCGTCATGCGCTATATATTCGTTCACCTGTTCAAATAATTGCTGCTGCCAACCATCTTGTTCGGTTGTGTGAATATACGTATCGATGCCGTTGGAATAATCCTTTAAAACGCCATCTAGATGTGTAGGCACTGGGTAAGCTTCCAGTGCAGGAGCGATCTTTGGTGCATAATGCTGTAATTCAGTAAAAGAAACTTTCGTGCCGTTAACAGGAAAGCGCGCGATCGGACGGGTGTCCGCCGTTTCTAATGTATGCATTGCCTCTAAGGTACGCGTCATAGAATCCTGCGCGTCAGTTCCAACTGCAACGACCTCGTTTGTGCCATCCGCCATACTGACGATTGAACGTACGTTACGTTCGCCAATTCCACGACCTAAATAATGGTTTTTACCACCATAAAATGCCTGCACCGATTCGGACGTTAAAAACAAAGCGGCGCCACCTATCGACGGCGCAAGCGAAAACCGACGAGCCTCGAGGTCTTCGTTGTAAACTACTTTTTCTGCGGGTACCGCGGTGGATAAAATTTCGGACATTTTTATGTATTTTTGTTTTTATTATTAACCGATACAACTATAGCAAAAATATTGTATTTTGTCAATGTCCTGCATCTGTTATCCTGCTGGCATGAATACACTTTTTATCGGCAGAATGAGTCTGTAATGCAATGACCTTTTGTGTTAAAAATGGCTATACTCAAGTCGGATCGTGATCAATTTTGGTACACGGCTAAGTGTGCTACTTGTGTGAAGGAAAAACCGTCAGCAAGCCTAGCTAAACAAAATCTCATATCTTATTTCTTTCACTTGCAGGTACGTCTGCACGGACAAACCTGCGAGAACTACACCACCAGTGCACCGTTCAATAGGTTTTATTCCACCGAGGGAGCAAAGACAGTGACCGCTATCAAAATCCATGCCAAAATAAATCCACTTTTAGTTAGTTGCTAGAATCTTACAAACCGTTATACCGTCTGCAGAACTCGTATAGTGTAGCGCACCCTGAGGCGTAAGCGTGTAAGTACTAGATCCCGTTACATAAATGAGTGGACTTAGACTACACGATTGGCCTATACCCTCAAGAAAGTACTCTAGCGACAAGCTATCTTGTCCATCCACTGTTATACTTGATATATAAGGACCGTAATAAACGTCACCACTAGTTGCAACAACAGGACGATATGTGCCCATAGAAGGCACCTTGGCAGTTTTAGCTAGTATTGCATTAAAATTGGCTGTTTCTGAAACAAATGGATTTCCATTCCATGCAGCGCAATCCCTAACGCCATCACTATTAATATCTGGATAGCCAGTCCCCAGGCAAGCCCTATACCATGTGTCATATTGCAAAGACGCTTTGACTGTCGCTATCGATGTATCTATTTTAGTAATATCAAAGACTGTTTTCATCTGATAAGCTAATGAAGTTCGCGATGAGTTATTAGCGCGTAGTTGAACGCCGTTATAGGCCACGACGGCGATAGATGCTAGTATGCCGATTACGACAATCACTATAAGTAATTCCACGATAGTAAATCCGCTTGAAAGTTTTGAATCCTTACTAATCACTCTTATTTATTCCGTACATGCTTAATGTTAGGATAACTATACTCCAAGTTCAGACTCTATGCAATTAGCATCTGAACATCATCAGCAAAAGGAGTAAGCGAAGAAAAACCTAACACTTCAATCACCTAGCCGATTCCGAACGAGATAACTAAAATATCCTTAATTACCCCTGTTAATGGAATAGTAAAAGTAGGAGTTTATATATCGGCATAGTAAGTCTACAACACAACTGCCTTTTGAGATAAAGCTATCCATGCCACCTACCGACAAAGGCAAGCGAGGATACTCCGATAATTACATTGCTAATTTAGAAAAATGATCTTATGAAAGCTATATCTTTGCACAGCCGCCAAAAAGTATAATAGAATTTTCGATGGCTCCTTAAACAAAGCTATCTACACCTGGATCTTTGGTCGCATCAAAGTTACGCCTTGATTCTTCGATTTGTCTGCGAAATTCTTCCTTATCGCGCAGAAGACCTTCCATATCAAATGCTTCCCGTCGCATCAGTGAAATCTTTTCATCAAGACCTGGAAACAAGGCCTCCTTATATTTAGAATCTAATTGGCGTTCAACGGCTTTAATATATTCTTCTATAAGAGGTAGTTTTATCTTTGCAAGTTCACTTATTTTAGCAGGTTCTTCAATGACTTCTCCCCTATCACCATCTCCCAATCCACTATAAAGAAAAGGTTCAATCCCCCAAGATAACGCCAGTACTGGACTGGCTTTATAGTCATCGCCTGACTGATTATCAGTACCAAAGTCAATGATTGTAAACCCATTCTCGGAATTATAAATAACATTACCAGGCTTCGGGTCGATACCTATTTTTTGCGCATGTCCTTCTATGATCGTACGAATATACTGGTCGACCTGTTCACTAGTAATA
>JAQGGY010000080.1 GCA_028289095.1 Candidatus Saccharimonadota bacterium | reverse complement strand
ACATTTGCCGCGCTATACGTATTTGCGGCATCATTACGCGCCAGACTGCTGCCATCAATACCATCAATTTGATCAGCATTAAAGGCATACGCGCTGGTGCCTAGTTTACTACGTGGGGTCATTGCTCCTTCAGTAAAGCTGGCACAGCTGGCGGTACTACATGTCACAGTGGCGACGGATGGCAGCTCTATTTCGAAATACAAATTTTGGATCGTGAATATACTAGGCGGCAGAGCAGTCACATCGCCCAGCTGCACCGAGAACATACCATTTGTGACCTGAACTCGGTTCGTAGTTTCACGGGTTTCGGTCCATTGCTGAGTCCCGCCAGTTGTCGCATCAAAAATACGGAATTTCATATTATACAATCCATCGGGCATAGCAGTGCCACTGGCATTCGCCAGACGGCCTTGGAAATTCATTTTATAGGGAACGGTTTGTGCGGCGTAAGTTGCAGACACACTCAAAATAGCCATCGCGAAAATGGCGAAAATTATCCCTATTACCAGGTGTAATTTTGATCGGGGTCTATGACGATATGTCATTAACCACCTATTGGTATGTGTCACCTTACCACCTCTGTTATTTATGTTACTCACATAGTCCGGAAAGTACGAAAAAGACTAGTTGAATTATATGCCTAATGATTTAATAGCACAAGCTTTTTACTTTGCTGGCGAGTCTTGCTTGATAGCCTGAACGATTTTGCTGTCATTGTTCAGATTTTCCCAATGAACAATCTTGTCACGGGCAATTCGCATCGTATTTTCAGGCTTAGCAACCGAGTCCGATAAGCGCAAAACGGTTACCTGCTGACTGTCGGTTGTCGCGTGATCCAGCTGAGTCGCAGGCTTCTGCTGATAATAGGAGTTCTCCAGTACGACGTAATCATTGTTCAACCCAGACAGCTTACCCATAAAACTCTCTCCGGTCGTTAACGTCACAATCTGATACTTGCTCGTATCCAGCCCGGCAGCAGGCGTCAGTACGAAATATGCAAATGATCCAATTACAGCGATCGCAATAATAGCTACCATAATATAGATGCGCGTCGGCATTAGCTTTTTACCCTTTATCGTATGCCTGATTTCCATGTCTTCCCCTTATTAATAGATTTCTACTTAATTAACTAGATTATACCACTACGTCAGCCACATAGGATAAATTAAACCGTATGCGGTATTACGGGACACTTTAACCTAGCTGCCAATACTACTTTCGGGCGTCACTAGCCTTGGATGAATAAGACCTACTCGTAATCGGCTGATAACTGGCTTATTAGCAGTTTACCCGTGTAAATTGTGGTCGATGAAGTATCGACATAATAATCTCAAATTTCCCTCTCCTCTTTACGTAACTTGGATATCATAAGGCGCAATGCTTATGCATTATTACACCTACTTACCTCTTGCGAATAAAAGGGACTAGAGCATAATACGACGGCGTCTGTGACGCAATTTATAGATTAATGCTGCCATAGCAATAGCGATAAACGCTCCTAGTAGAATCCAGCGCCAAATACCCGTAATCACCAGCATCCATTGCGCTTTTACACTATCTCCATAGTTGGCAGTGACCTTATAAATTCCCATCTGGTTGCTTGGTTGGTCAAGCGATATTGTGCGTGTATTCCCCGTATAGATTAACGGGCCCGTAATAGTTGATTTAGGACCAAAAGGCCATATGTCGACAGTTACCTCTGGAAAGAACCCACTTGCTGTATTAGCCGGCGCGGTATTCTTAATTTTTATTTCACCGCGTATCGAATTACCTAATTGTATTAATGGAGCTGTCAATGACTCGATATTTGCCTTGCGAGCGCCCGGCGTGCCGTTCGTCAAAATAAGAAGCGTGCCGATACGTACAGATGGTAATCGTGCGACTTGCTCAGGCTTCGTTTGTGCGAAGACAGCAGCAAATACATCACCAGTCGGCAGTTTCGCCCCGTCAACAATGAAAAATAATCGTAGGGTCTTCCTGGCTGGTATTTGCTTTTCCTGATAGTCCAGTAAAATACCATTACTTATTTTTTCGTCGGCATAAAAAGACAACCCACCTTTGTCATCGACTTGCTTAAATGCCTGGACGTTAAACTGCACTAAGACGGCCTGAGAGCTGGGGTTGGTGACATCTATGAAAGCTTGCTTGCGCTCACCTTTCTCGATCGTCTCAACGTACTGTAGCGGCTGTAATCCTATGACCGGCTCAGCATGGACATTCGGTCCAGAGAACAACAAGTATCCCGAAAATAATAGTACAGTAACTAGTCCACGGATCATGGAGTTGTCGTGCCTGTATAGGTCAAATTATTCGTATAGTTTCCGGCTAGCTGCGAGGCATTTGTACCTAAGCGAAGTTGCAAATTGACCACATCGACAACGCCATTAGTATGTCCGGTACCTGAGTAAAATGTTGTCGACGACGACGGAACTGCAGCGTACTTCGCGCCGCTATTCCATTTACTATCCAGCGTAGGTGCTCCCGTCAAAGTAAATCCAAGGCCCTTTGTCGCTCCTTCGCTCCACGTCAGCGGTGTACCAATCGATCCACTCACGGAAGGGATAAAATTTACTCCGTATTGCAGGTCATGATCCTGCTGAACTGCAAGGTTATAGGCAGTGACATTTGTACGGACAATTGCGTCAACGAGAGAAGTCGTCGAACTAACACTCGTCTGCGTCCCGAGTGAAAGACCTGTCGAAATGCCAGCATTTTGAGCCGTGTAATCTGCTTTTATTTCAGCCGTAGTTAATGCACGATTAAAAATTTTAACATGATCAAGTGCTCCATTGAACTCCCGCCCAAGTCCAGGAAATGAACCAATCGAAAGTTCACCACCAGAATTTTGAAGCGACGACGGTAATGTTCCAAAAACGGTTGCATTTTGTAAAACTCCGTCGATATATATCTTTACCATATTTGCCTGCGACTGCGCACCGTCAAACACCATTACAACGTGCCGCCAAGCGCCCAATGTCGTCCAGGTATTCGCTGCCGTATCGACATAATTATCCCCAAGATCACCCAGAGAGTTAGCTATAAATACGCGCAGATTGTTATTCGTGCCTGTCTGCAACGCCCAAGATGCGGCGTTGCTGCCATAAAGCCAATGACTGGCAAGCGCACTGTTACTGATCCAGGAGTTCTGATTTGCCCATAATTCTACCGTCATGGCATTTCCCGACGGCAAATTTGCATTATCCGGTACACGCACCGATCCGGCAGTGTTCATATCGATCGCACTACCGAGTTTACCTGATGTATACCATGCAGCTGCGCCGTTAAGCGTTCCATTATTCTGATATCGACTCGCGTCGGCTGTCGTTGTACCTACATTTTCATCCATTGGGTAATATCCCACCAGCCCACTAGGCTGGACTCCGAGCTGCATAGTTGGAATTGCAGAATTATACTGCTGATCGATCATATAGCTCCCGCTTGCACCATTACCGACAATTGCCTCGCCACCAATAGCAGACATCTTGTAACTCGTCGACGACGTGTCGCCGCCAAAATTACCACTAAGATTACCATCAATTCTATAACTAGGGCTAGTGACCGTTTCGGCCATGACGCTCGATGCACAAAATACAATAACGACAGCGAGTGCGCTGCCAATAATTTGGCTAATTTTTCCCATAGGTTTCATTATTGTTATCATAGCATTTAATTGCTCATGCATAAATGACAGGCGCTTAATAAACCGGCGAGTGGTTAAAATATAAATACAAATAATATAAGCATAATACCGATACTTCGTATTGCACGACGCGTATATTTTTGACGTTTTGTTGCAACGCTTACGCCCGCCAATGCCAACCAGCCACTAACCGCCGCGACAATAGGGCCCGCCATCAACAGCATTACTAAGCCCATCACTACCATAATAAAGCGGATCATATTTGTTAGGGTGGATGACGTTGCGTTAGCAGCAGACAATGACTGTAGGTCCAATGCACGAGCGATATTATTAAGTATTGGCGCAATGTACTGGCCCACAACCGTCGGCGGAGCTTGATTCATTACAGACTCAACTTGCGCCTGCTGTACACCTACTGTCCCACCTTTTTCAGAGACACTCGTCGACACATCAACACCAGTACTAGGCGCCTGCGCTGGCTGGTAGGTCACAACAATTGATTGTGTTGCATTTTGTACCTGACAAGCGTCTGTTGCCGTCACAGTTATCTTGTGCGTTCCTACTGGCAGTTGGACCTGCGTACTATAGGTTGACGCACTACTATCAAGCGGAACAACGCCATTGAATGCATCGTCGACTAATACCTCTAATTGATTTGACTGGGAAACGGTGCCCGTTAGCGCGATGGTTGGATCATCAACGAGGCTATCGCTAGCAGGACTGGTGATAGTGACGCTTGCCCCTTGTGCCTCATCGCAAATCCTTGTCACAACTGTTGATTCTGCAGAAGTGGGATGAGACATCGCCGCAATGACAACGGCAGACAACAGAACCGAAATCAATACATAGCGTTTCACTGGTTACTTATCGTCGCTTACGACGGATTAATGCATACCCAGCGCCCAGCACAACCAGCACCAGACCGATAGCAGCTAACCAACGCGGAAGCATCAAAACATAATTTGAGGAATTGGTAGCTTTGTCCAAGACGACTGTCTTGTATTCAACCTTAAACAGCCCAAACCACGGCGCATTCTGCCATGAGACTGGTATGCGGCGAATGGTATCAGGATAAACAACATAGTCCTTTACTTCACGGAACTTGATTGACCCTAACATATCAGTGACAGTCATTGTTACGTTAGCAGAAAAATCGGCATTACCTGTGTTTTCTACTCGGCTCGCGCCGACCAATGGCGCTATTGTTTGCCAAAATTTAACCGACGTATCTAATGTCGACCCTTTTTTTATTATGCCCCCATCAACAGTTACCATAATTATGCTGCCAATACGCTTTTTTCTGACAACCGAATCATTCGTCCCTGGTTCAGGTTGCGTTTCAACAAAGACGACACCATAGTGGCCTCCTGGCGCAGCGGTAGCGGGTACTTTAAATTCATATGGAATATCAACCCGCTCCCCTGCCTTCAAGGTATATGATGTCTTCTCGAACTCTATCCATTGATAAATATCTGTTGATTTTGAAGTTTTCTCGAACTCAGGTTCGTATGCTTCGTTTTTAATGGAATATGGACGGGCATAGACCACGAATACTGCATTAGTATTTCCGTCATTAATAACCGTGACTTTATTCGTGGCCTGATCGCCCGCCTTTAATTCGAACCGCTGACTGACAGGTGACAGCGCAATACTATCACGCTGTGCTGGCTGACTGTCGGCTGTTTCGGCATGTGCAGCCGCGCCCCATCCCATAGTCAAAACAATGGCCGCAAGCCCCACGGGCTTGAGCCATTGTTTGAATGTGTAAGCACTTTTCTTCATATGACGTATTAAGGATTAGTCGTTGCGGTATACGTCACTGAATCAGTGTAGACGCCGCTTGGTTTAGTAGTATCAGCTTTTACGCCGTACCAAACTGTCGTCGCATCGCCAGCTGTCGTAGCGCCAGTAGTTTTCAATGTTACTGCAGAACCAGTTGCTGGCACGCCAGCCCAAGTACCTGATAAGTTAGCCTGGTTAGTTTGTGCTATTGTCGGACCAGCACCAAACGTACCAGCACTATCAACACGGAAGCCCCAGCTATTATTTGCAAGTGTTGAAGGAGCAGCGAATGTACCAGCATGTGCAGCAATTGTATTCGCGCCATTCACTAATGTTGTTGTTGCATCAGTATCCGCAAGAGTTAGGTTATAACCTGTCGCGTTATTAGTTGCGACAGTGACGGTATCGCTCGCACTACTGGCCGCACCGCTTGAAGCAGGCGTAATACCTATAGCAACCGTTGCACTTGTAGTCATGCTGATCGTTGAGCCGATCGTCGCATTAATAGTAGTGCTCTTTGTATCAACAGCAGCGCCCGCGGCGACTGGCGACAGTACGATAGCCATGACGGCTAAAACACTGGCGGCTTTATATCCTTTTTTTGTAATCATTTTTTTGTTTTCCTGCTTATGCTAGATTTTTCTTCATTATCCTGCACGTCGACCAATTAGTCAAATAAAATAGTAATATTTGAATTTATACATTATTGCCGTAGGCAATAAGCTGACGACTATCAGATATAAAATTGCTTGTAGTATTAAATACAATACCATGCATCCCTAGGGATTTTGCCGCTTCAATATTAGCTTCGATGTCATCCACCATCACACATTCTTCAGGTGCTAAATCCATTTGGCTGCATATATATCTAAAAATTTCCGGATCAGGCTTTACCATCCCAACATCACTTGAAAGTACAATCACATCAAATAATTCTGCCAACTCTGCTTTCGTAAACAGTTGATCCATCAGATCGCGGCCAACATTACTCAGCATCGCCACTTTATACTTCGACCGCAAAGTACGAACAATCGAAATCAGCGCCTGATTGCGTATATGCGAAGCACGCATAACCGCTTCGATTTCTATTGGTGATTTATGCGTCAGCCGTCCAACCTGCTCGATATATTCCTCGCGGGAAACATAGCCATAGTCAGAGCTAAGATTTAAGTTGGCAAGTTCTGGCAAATCTTCTGCAGCTGTGTAATCACGAAGATGTCCCAGGCTTCCCTGGTAAAGCACGCCGAAACAGTCAAAAATAATACCGCGTATCATATTGCTAGTATACGCGGTATTTACTTTTATACGTCAATTTTACGAAGTGCCGTTTTGCTGCCAGGAACTTGTTCATTAAATAATGTCTCGATTTGCTTGACATTGGCCTTGAGTGATCCTGCCGAGCCTTTACATGTAGACGTCCAAAGACGCTTGATGACACTGTTACCTTGCAAGACTTCGAATTCATATAAACGACCCGTCGCGCAAATGCCACGTGTATCGTTTTTATCATCTTCAAGTTCAGTGCCCTTCATCAAATTAGCTCGCGCCAGTGCATAGACGAATTCTTCGTATGCTTTGGTGTTGTTGCCTAATTGTTCGCTTTCGAGTGTTTTATCCAAATAGCCAGAATACGTAATCAGGCGACGACTACTAGAATCAACCGCAATCTGATAAGAACGGAAGTTTTCGTCGGCGACCAGTGGGCCACGAACAATCATACGTACACTGCGATCAACTGAGGTGTTAAGCAATGATTCTACCCCTAAATCTACTTTGGCAGTTTCTTGGCTGCTATTGCCGCCAAAAATAGCTCGTCCAACAGATACTAACACCGCAATTGCTATCGCAACAACGATGAGGACTAATATGATAGGAAACACCCTGGACGAATTACTCTTATACATAGCTACATTGTAGCACTTTTAACTTAAAATGTCAATGGTTATGGCTATTGGGCGATTGATAGGCGATCAGGAGTATGTTCGATTGCACCACGATCATTTAACTGTTGACCAGCCTGTAGTGCGAGTACACCTAGTAGATGACGTTCCACATCAAGACGCGCAATTGGTCGTAACACCTCGTATCCCACGTAGCCTTCTGGCTTGAATGACCGTGCGCCTGTTCTATGGAATTGTATTTTCGGCTGGCGTTGTTTAAGTAAATGATCAATTTCATCATGATATTTTGGCGCAAAAGAATTCTTAGCAGCAATATCCTTTAACCCATTGACGCTACTTAGGTGGCGGGACTTCAGGTGGATCGTCTCATCAAGACTATGCTCAAAACCAGGTGCTAAGTGACCTTTTTCATCATCATGATCATGCGCGAACACCCTATTCAATTCGCCAGTCATTAAATTAGCTAGTACGATAAACAATTTCTGCTCACGAGTCTTTGCCGCCGGGTCAGATGTTTCGCGCACATGGACGATCATGCCATTTTCAGTGTAGTGATTAATTTTACCAACGTCATAGTCGAACTGCACATCAAAAGGAGTGTCGTTCAATGACGGACTGATTTCTTTAAACCAGCCAAGGTGATCGGAATCTCCTAGATAGTCACACTTGACGTCGTCAAAAAACTTTGCAGAATCCGCCGAATGCACGACTGCATGCGCTGCAGGCGAAAAGCCATCGTTTAATTCATAGAATTCGTTAAGTTTTATTTCGGCGTATATTTTTTTTCGCTCTTCGCCCTCTAAGCCTGGGGCTTCCCATGGTTGATAAGATGGGACTTGTAGCGATTTATTGTAGCCGGGATTTTTTACCCATTTCTCCCGCTCCGCCAGCTCCGCGGCACGGTTACGGTTCTGCCATGCATAATATGCCGCCAGTTTATCAAATGAAATTGGCATTTCGCCTTCGGCAGAAGCACCTGAATATACAGCAAATTCGGACATTGTTTTTAAAGTTTCCTACATATAATTAGTGTTTAAATTATGCAGGCGTGACAGGTAAAAAGCAAGAGTGGTTTACCCTTTAAAGTTCTCCCCAGTTTTTTCCAATCGAAACATCAACGCGCAGTTTAATTCCTAGCGCAGGATAGATATTTTCCATAGTCGTTTTCAAGATTTCCGCCACAGCATCGGCATTTTCTTTTGGACATTCAATCAGAATGCTATCGTGCACCTGGAGTATTTGTTTGCCTAGATTACCCAGCTTTTTATCGACGACAATCATCGCCATCTTCATCAGATCTGCTTCTGTCCCCTGGATTGGCATATTGGCAGCAGCGCGCTTAGCACCCTCGCGAACCATAAAATTACTGCTATTCACATCGGGCGTTGGCCGGCGGCGACCAAAATACGTTTCAACATACCCTTCCGTCGATGCATTTTGCAACGTCAGATCGATATATTTTCGAATCGGTGCACGAAGAGCAAAATATTGATCAATAAATTCTTTTGCCTGCGTAAAATTCATGCCAGTTGCCGCTGATAACCCGTGCGGACTCATACCGTATAGCACGCCAAAATTAATCACCTTGGCGTCGCGGCGCTGGGCTTTCGTGACATCATCCATCGGAATACCATACACCTGGCTGGCAGTTTTTGTGTGGATATCAACATCACCGTTAAAGTCATTAATCAGTTCGGTGTCATCTGCTAATATTGCCGCTAGACGTAATTCGAATTGGCTATAGTCAGCGCTCACGAATACCTTGTCGCCTTCTGGAATGAAGGCGGTTCGGATTTTGCGCCCCAATTCGGTGCGCACCGGAATGTTTTGCAGATTCGGGTTCGTACTACTTAACCGCCCTGTACTCGCCACGTCTTGATTAAACGTTGTGTGTACCCGATCTTGAATATCGGCCAGTTTCGGCAAGGTGTCGATGTACGTATTTTTTAATTTTGCCAGTTCACGGGTACGCTCGATCAGCTCGATAATCGGGTGTTGGCCGCGTAGTTTATCCAGTTCTTTTTGACCAGTACTGTAGCCTGTTTTTCCCTTTTTGATACCGGTCGTTGGTAGCTGTAATGTCGTGAATAGCACCTCTGATAACTGCGAAGGGCTGCCGATATTGAATTCATGGCCAACCTGCGTATACATTTCTTGTTCAAGCGTGGCGTGTTCAGCACCCAGTTCGTCACTCATTTTAGACAACATCGCGCGGTCGATTTTAATACCTTCACGCTCCATTGCAAACAAATGATACGTCAATGGAAAATCAAGTTCATAGGCAACCTTGGCAAGCTTTTCGTTCGACGCAAAGACCTGCGTTTGTTTTTCATACAGCGTCCAAAATGCCGCTGTTGTTGCCCCCGCACCAGCCACAACCTCGCCGGCAAGCGCCGTTAGGCTACGATCGCGCTGCAGCGAATCGATCAAAAATGCCGCCTGGTGAATATCATGTAATTCATTAAAGCGTGCTGTCACCCCATTGTTCGCTAACTGGTGGTACAGTAATTTGCTGTCGTAACTAATGACTGTCGCCAGTTCCAAAACTTGCCAAACAGTTTCGTCGATAGCCGTAAGTGGTGCGACATGGACGATAGTCCGATTTGGCGACAACCAGATTTCGTTTGATTCACTATCAAAATGAAGTACCACTGGACCATCAAGTGACAGAATGTCTGGCCATGGTTCGACGGTGAGTGGCTTGATCGCTGGTTCGGCGGCCGTTTCAAATAACCCTGCCTGATTACTTATACCTTCAGGGACAGATTGCATATGCTTTGGCAGGCGTCGCACTAATGAACTAAACTCGAATTTGCGCAAAATTTCCGCCACACCAGGTAGATTAATATCATTGATATCGGCCACGTCCCAGTCTAGTTGTACTGGCGCGTCAGTCCAGATACGCCCGACTTCTTTGCTGATATAGGCAAGTTCTTTCCCGGCGGCTAATTTTTTTGCAACGGTCGGTTTGATATCATCGATATGCGCGTAAATATTGTCGAGTGTCTGGTATTCCTGCAATAACTGTATAGCGGTCTTTTCGCCAATACCTGGGACGCCCGGCAAGTTATCCGACGAGTCCCCTTTTAATGATTTCAAATCTAAGAACTGCTGCACATCAATGCCGTATTTCGTTTCGAAATGTTCGACGTCAAATTCCTCTAGGTTACTTAGGCCGTTTTTTAATGCAAACACCTTTGTCGTCGGACTAATCAATTGCAACGCATCAAGGTCACTAGTTAATAAACAGGTCTCGATCCCCTTTTCGGTCGCCTGCTTAGCAAACGCACCCAAAATGTCATCAGCTTCGTAATCATCCAATTCGTACAGTGGCCAGCCAAATGCTTCTAGTAGTTCGAATAGCATCGGCAATTGCGCATAAAAATCATCTGGCGCTTTTTTGCGGCCAGCTTTATATTCTGGGTAAATTTCGCGGCGTTTTCGAATATTCGTCCCCTTTTTATCCCACGCAACAGCGACGTAGTCGGGTTCAAGCTTTTTAATTAGCTCGATCGCAAGGCTTGCAAATCCAAACACGCCACCCGTTGGCGTGCCATCAGACAGGCTAAGCCCAGGCATCGCGTAATAGCCGCGATAAAATACACTCTTACCATCGATCACTGCAAGTCGTTTCATCCTATTAGTATAAAGGATAAAAGAGGTAAACACACATTTCACCAAACAATTTACGTCTGGTTACTATGCGGCTGTAGCTCCATTTTCTCGTTCCGCCTGGTGTTTACGGCGCTCCCTTTCAGTTAGACCGCCCCAAACACCAAATTTTTCCTTTCGGCCGATTGCCTCCTCAAGGCACTGCCCCCTCACCTCACATTGGCCGCATATTGCTTTAGCATCCTTTACCGAACCGCCCTTTTCAGGGAAAAAGGCATCAGCATTGCCTACTTGTCGACATAACGCTCGGTTTTCCCATGGTTCATCTGTTTTAGATTTCCGATCGTTCGTGTCATATATAGCAATAAAAGCCATATTTGGCGCCAACATTTGGGCACGCGTTACTTCATTTTCACCTGATTTCACTTTTCGTTCCATACTAGTCACCTGTTTATAACAATAGTAAAAATAGCATACTCTCCATCTTGATTATCACCAAGCATAAACAGCCAGTGTTATCTGTTATACTAATAAGTAATGACTCAACATGAAAACATCAAGATTGTTGCTTTTGTCGGACTGACCGGCAGCGGTAAAAGCTCAGCAGTCGAATATCTGACCGCAAAAGGCTATCCAAAAGTATACTTTGGCGGCGTCGTACTCGATGCTATGACGAAGGCAGGCTTGGAACACACTCAAGAAAATGAACAGCCATTCCGCGAACAACTGCGCGAACGTGAAGGCAAAGATTTTGTTGCTAATCGCATCGTGACTCAGATCCGCGATCTGATCAACGCTGGCCAGCGTCGTATCATCGCCGACGGTATTTACACCTGGACTGAGTATAAAATCATGAAGCGTGAATTCCCTGGCGAATTAACAGCAGTTGCTGTCGTCGCGCCAAAACATCTGCGCCACCATCGACTTACTAAACGGCCTATCCGCCCTTTGACTGACGCCGAAGCAAACCAACGAGATTGGTCAGAGATCGAAAACCTCGAGAAGGGTGGTCCGATCGCGATCGCGGACCATTACATCATCAATAACGGCAACCTGGATCATTTCCACGAACAGATCGATACCGAACTTGACCATATAAAGTTCTATTCCTAAAAAATAGCGCTCGACGGCGCTATTTTAAAATGAAGACTATTTGTCGCGACGACCGTCAATTATCTGTAGCGTGGGATGTTCGTCTGACTTTTCAATGCGAAGTGTACTAACGTTATTCAGCATGCTAAACTCACCGTCTACCTGAATAGGAACCGAGGATGGTTGTGTAAATTTAAGTTCATCAGATTGGGTCACCACACCTGGCATTCGGCCAATTGCGCTAGCTGCCAAAAAGCCACTGTTTTTAAATAACCCTGAAACGTCTAAATCACGGAGTAGAAAATCTGGGCCTTTATATTTATCTTGGCCTGATCGTATGATCTTTGCCATAATCGGGCCATTGACCGCCAACACGTCGGTCAGCCCCTCGTACAATTCGCCGTTGTCTCGGTAAAATAAAGGTAAATCACTTATGTGACGCGTTTGAAAATATCGGATGCCTAGTCTTGCTAAGCTGCTGACGATATTAGCACCACCGTGCTGCAATTTCTCGCGCACCTTTGGGCTATCAAATTCAGCTGCAGCGACGGCCGTCCAGCCGAGTGTCGCGTACAATGCCGCATAGCGCCAATGTTCTCCATTTTTTGTCACCGACAATGGATTAAGTTCAACTGTTTTACGTGAACTTAGTAGAGTGAGCGGGTCACGACGCGCATCACCATGATTCATCGTTCGCGGGACATCATTAAAGTTACCGTACCCCAAAAACCCAGCCGTCACGCCTTCATGATTTGATTCCAGTAGTCCATTTATCACTGCATTCGCTGTCCCGTCGCCCGCCGCAGACAATACCGTATCACCTGACTGAACAAAATGAGCGATAGCATCAATATTGTCCGCTGCATGTGGAGACGGTGTCAAAAAGCGAGTTGGACGCATCCCGCCATCTGCCAAACGGTCGAACACGCCACGCTCAACATTAGCAGCACGAGAGCTTTTTGTATTATGAATGACGACTAGACGTTCGGATTTGTTTGTATTCATGATATTTTATATATATTGTCATAAAAACATAATAATGTAAATACCCGACCATTTTGATCGGGTAAGATACTACACGCAGGCGCTAGCTTAGGTATTCGTGTAGCTTTTTCGCATCTTTGTGCTTGCGAAGCTTGGCGAGCGCCTTAGCTTCAATCTGGCGAATACGCTCGCGAGTAACGGCAAATTCTTGGCCGACTTCTTCGAGCGTGTGACTTTTACCATTTTCCAGGCCAAATCGCATTTTAACGATTTTTTGTTCACGGTCTGAAAGTGTAGAAAGCACAGCTTGCACCTGCTCTTTTAACAGTTGGTTTGCAGCTGATTCCTCTGGCGTTGCGCCGTCTTCGTCTTCGATGAAATCACCAAGGACAGAATCTTCGTCTTCACCATCACGGCCGACACCAGCATCAAGGCTAGTAATATCTTGCTTGATCTTGATGACGTATTCGACTTTTTCAGGTTCCATTTCAAGCTCTTTACCAAGCTCTTCAATGGTTGGCTCGCGGTTTAATTCCTGCGTCATGCGACGCTGGGTGCGGAGCAACTTGTTGATCGTTTCAACCATGTGCACTGGAATACGGATCGTACGCGCCTGATCAGCAATCGCACGAGTAATCGCCTGACGAATCCACCATGTTGCGTAGGTTGAGAACTTAAAGCCTTTGTCTGGATCGAATTTTTCAACAGCACGTAATAGTCCGGTGTTACCCTCTTGGATAAGGTCCAAAAAATCAAGACCACGGCCACTATAACGTTTTGCAATCGAAACAACCAAACGCATATTTGCTTCTGCCATCTTGTCTTTGGCTTTTTTCTCGCCAGCAACAACGCGCTGCGCTAACGCGAGTTCTTCTTCGGCGTTTAGTAGTGGAATTTTACCAATTTCGCGCAGATACAAACGGACGCTGTCATCAGAAACATCATCAAAATATTGTCCCTGGTTAATCGTTTCTTCACTATCCTCTTCTTCATCCAACAATTCGTCGATTGCTGGTCCATCAATATCACTTAGCGGACCGCCGCTGCCATCAATTATCACAGCGTCTTCTACTGGTAAAACCATATCATCTTTGCCCACGTGTTATCTCCTTTATAAGTGTATTCAGTTGCGTGCGTAATTCTGTTGCTCGCACGTCATCGCCGGCGGCTTCAGCTTCACGCAGCTGATTAGTTAATTGGCCCTGTTTTTGTTTCTTGTGTTCATTTACAACTTGGCGGAGTAATCGTGCTGATTCAAAGTAACGATCTTGATCGTTCCACTCAGCATATCGAGTCTCGGCTTTCAATAGTAGTATTTTCACATACGTGTCACAATTTTGCAAGTCCTTAGGGGTGGATTTGACGACAGTACCGGCATGATCAGCTAGATATTTCGCCACTATTTGCCGTTCTTCGGTGGCAAAAGCTGTCGTGTCAATTGTTGCGAAAAGTTCTTGACTGGGTGCATCAATTAACGCCACGGAAAGTAAATCGTCTTGGTAAGCAGTATTGTCTTTTTCGATGCGTGTATGCGACGACGCGACCGGACGACGGTTTGGTTCAGGTGTTTCCTGTGTGACCGTGGCAAGTTTTGCTTGCACCGCTTCTATCGACGAACCGATCATCTCGGCAACTTTTTTCTCGTAATGCTCTTGTTCGATTGGGTCCTGCAAGTGCCTGATGACATTCAGTGCTGCTGTCGTAAAGTTGCGTTTACCACTCGCTGTCGTGATATCCTCGCGCTGGCTGTACTGCGTTAAAATCCAGTCGACGGCTGGCACGCTGGTATCAATTGCCGTCTGCCATAGTGCCACGTCTTGCTGAATAAGTTCGTCAGGATCTTTGGCGCCTTCTGGCAATGAAATAATCGTCAATTCAACGCCAACGCTACTAGCAATTGGTATCGCCCGTTCGGTCGCGGCAATTCCCGCTTTGTCCGCATCGAATGCCAGCCGCACATGGCCTGTCAAACGTTTTAGGGCCTTTAGATGTGATTCCGTCATCGCCGTGCCAGCCGTCGCGACCACTTCAGCCACATTAGCCTGATGACTACTAACAACGTCTAGGTTCCCCTCGACAATCACCGCATAATCTTTTGTCCGTATCGCTTCTTTTGCTTGCGACAGGCCAAACACATGTCGACTTTTATCGTAGAGTAGCGTTTGCGGTGTGTTCAAATATTTTGGAGCGTTCGGGTCATCGCCACCTAAAATACGGGCCGTGAACCCAATAACCTGGCCAGTGCCGTCCATAAGCGGCACGGTCATGCGACCGCGAAACAAATCGCCGCCAAAACGATTCGTCAGGCCAGCCTCTGACAGTTCATAATCCGTGAAGCCTTTTTTCTTTAAAAATTGCACCAAAGCCGTACCACTTGTCGGTGCATAGCCAATTTTAAAATCCTGAACAATTTTTTTAGACAGGCCACGTTGCTTGAAAACGTACTCGATTGCGTGTTGGTTTTTTAATAAACTATGCTGGAAATACTGCGCCGCCCAATCATTCGCCTGCTGTAAACGCTTTTTACGCCGAGCCAGATCCTGACTGCCCTTTGATTCATATACCGTCAGGTCAACGCCCGCTTTACGCGCCAGGTGCTCTAAGGCTTGCCGAAAGTCCATCCCTTCGACTTCCATGACGAATGAAAAAACGTCACCGCCCTTGTTCGATGAAAAGTCGTGCCAAATATGCTTATCAGGGCTCACGAAAAAACTCGGCGTTTTCTCGCCGCTGAACGGACTAATTCCCTTAAAGTTACGCCCCGCTCGTTTCAGCTGGACGTATTCACCCACAACATCCTCAATATTGAGCCGAGCGCGAACTTCTTCCTTGGCGTCTTGCATAGTTAGTATTATATCATCTTTACCTCTGTAAGTATTGGTAAGCGGCGAAATGCAACAATTATATTTTACGGATAGCATCATTGCCGCTCTATACCGATTGTGGTTAAATAGACCTACATATGTATCCTGACAATAACCCTCAGCAACCGCCCCAAGCACCGATTGATTATCTAAATCAAATCGCCCCGCCACCAAAAAAACCAGGCATCAATACACGATCGCTGGTTATTGTTGTGGTTGGTATCGGACTGGTCCTCGCGCTTGTGGTAGGTTTTATGCTATTCGTTAACAGCAGCTCCAAAGGACCAAAAACCTCGACTGTCGTCTTGGCCGCCCGTATGCAGGCCATGCAGGGAATTGCGGATAAATCGCAAAAAAATATTAAAAGCAGTGCGCTGCGCGGCGTTAACAGCAACCTGATCATTTTCTTGTCCAACGCCAATCGTGATATTGCTGAACCCCTCACCGCTGTCGGTCTAGATGTGAAAAAACTTGATAAAAACGTCATCGCCAAAGAAAAAGCCGATCCAATTACGGCCGACTTAGAGGACGCGCGGTTAAACGCTATATTCGATGATACGTACGCCCGCGAAATGAGCTTTAAACTGACAACGATATCTCTGCTGATGGAAGAAATTTATGACACCTCAAACAGTAAAACTATGAAAGAATTTTTGATCAAAACAGACGAAAACTTGCAACCCATCAAGCAACAGCTTGACGAATTTAACGGTACGACCCGCTAGGCTTTGTCAGCTACTAAATTGTAACTTAGGCGAATAAAATCCTGTAATTCATCAT
>JAQGGY010000077.1 GCA_028289095.1 Candidatus Saccharimonadota bacterium | reverse complement strand
CGCAAGCGCGCAATCAACACCACTGCAACCGTTACAGGAAGCATGGCTAAAAACGTAAGACGAGCACTAGGAGTATAGTATGCGAGTAAAAAGAGGCGTCACAGCACGTGCCAAGCACAAAAAGATTTTAAAATTAGCGAAAGGTATGCAGCATAACCGTACTCGGTCATTCCGACTTGCCAAACAAGCAGTCATCAAAGCCCTACAGTACGCTTACCGCGACCGCCGCACAAAAAAGCGTGATCTTCGTGGCCTATGGATCACTCGGATCAACGCTGCCGCACGTGAACAAGGTGTCACATACGGTAAATTAATCGCAGGCCTAAAGGCTACGAACATCGAATTAGATCGTAAAGTTCTTTCAGAACTTGCGGTAAGCGAGCCAAAAGCATTCGCCGAAATCGTAAAAAGCGCTACTAAAGCCTAACTTACGACCACACGAAACTCTTGAAACTCCTTACATTAAAATAACTCGCGTCATGCGAGTTATTTTAATAGGCAGATCGTCGATAAGCCGGGTTTTGTCGTGAACGATCATCTATCTAGCCTAGTAGTTGCCTACCAGATCGAGCGGATATCGACCTACGGACGGACCGCCCTTTATGTAAATCTCCTTGCAGCTGACAGGGTTTACCTTCACGCCATGTCACCATGGAATGCTGTGAGCTCTTACCTCACTCGTTTCACCTTTGCCCTTTTACGGGTAGTTTCGTTTCTGTGGCACTTTCCCTAAGGTCACCCTCGGTCGCCGTTAGCGACTGTCATGTCCTATGCTGCCCGGACTTTCCTCTTGCGATTTGACTCGCAAGCGATCGCCTAACGATCTGCCTGAGATCTATTATACCCTATTCGTTCTCGTGGGCATTGAGTATTTTATTCACCATGCCATCAGCCAATTGATTAAACTCACGCTTTACATGAGTAAACGTTACTTTATCAAACTTAACGACAAGCTCGCGGATTCTTTCATGGATAGGCCATAGCTCTCGATTTTTAATTTTATAAATATCATTCATTTGATTAACAACCAGCAAACTATCGATTCGAAAATCGATAGAACGCGAACCGATTTCCAATGCCTTTTCCAACCCGAGTCTGACGCCGTGATATTCAGCTTGATTATTTGTCGTAATACCTAAGTACATACCGCCTTCATGAACCACCGTATCGTAGCCGTCCATGATAACAAATCCTGCTGCTGAAGGACCGGGATTACCACGCGATCCCCCGTCAGAGTAGACGACAACGTGCGATAGATCTGATGTTGCAACAACATCATTATTTGTCGTAATATCGTTTTTAACAGATTGAATATGATGTTGTGATATTCCCAACAATAGCATAGTTGACTCAGTTACATCCTCTTGATGTATATCTGACATCTTTTCCCAGGTGTACTTATCGTAATTTTGACTCAAGCGAATCTTTGATCCATTTGACACTAAACTAACCAGATATAAAATAAAGACGTATTGCATATCACGGTCATCACGATCAATATACGTCAAAACATCAAATAGCTGCATGGTCTGAACGGCAAGTCCAGTCGCATCTTTTACGCAGCGCTTTAATGCATCTTCGGGCTGTTCACTATAATCAATTTTTCCACCAGGTAACTCATACTTAGACAGGATATTTTCGCGGCCATTTCCTCGGCGCAGCAATAACGTTCTACCGTCTTTACGAATAATCGCCCTAGTTGATACATGCTGCTTCATATACTTAATTTTACTTATGTCTTCCTTCGGCCGATATGTTGTTGGCTGAAAATTTAAAATACAGTTTTAGATAACAAAGTGCCCTAAGGCGTCACCAAAAGCGTTTGATATTCCCCGCAAATTGCAAGGTGGATGCCCTCATCCTACTTCCACGGAAACAGGCCATTCGGGCTTCCGATCAAATATGATATTCAGGAAAATCATATACACTTCGGCACGTCTTAGGACATTATTATTATATCATCCTAATGCTTAGAATAAACCGAACACGGCAGTAAATATACCGAGGAAGAACTGAATCATGGCCGACATCAACGCACCTATTTGACTACTTGCCATAAAGACTATCAAGAAGACAAAGATAATACCAAACCGCTCGATAGCCTCCATGCCACGTCGCACAAATTCCGGTGCCAGTGCATATACCACCCTCGATCCATCCAAAGGCGGAATCGGCAGTATATTGAACGCAAAGAAGCCAAGGTTAACGACAACCATCACATACAGCACCAAGCCCAAAATACTATCTGGTGACGAGAATAGGTCTATAGGGTCGCCAATGAGCGTAGCTACGCCAAAGACAACAAACGCGATCAGTAAGTTAGTTAACGGACCAGCAACCGCTATTAGAGCCGCCCCCCACTCTCCGAATCGCACCCTGTCAGGATTAAACGGGACTGGTTTTGCACCACCAAATATCGGCGCTCCAATCAGCGCCAACATAATCGGTAGTAAAAGGGTCAAAAAGGGGTCAATATGTTTAATCGGATTCAACGTTAAGCGCCCCTGTAGTTTCGCCGTATCGTCACCCAACCAATAGCCCGTAAATGCGTGCATTGCCTCGTGAAGTGTCATAGAAAATAGAATCACTGCAATAACGATAACTATATAAAGTATGTCCATATAGCATTATTATACAGTATGTACTGCAGTGTCATCTATCTTAAACGCAACCTTCGCTACTCTTACACCGAGTAGTCGGCGCATCTGAACAATATCATCTGGAGCATAGTCGGCCATACGCTCGATAGCCCGCTTATCAAGGATATGATATTCACTTTCGCTATGAATACCCATAGCATGGATCGCTGCGCCTTGATCACGCATGTGCGCAAAGCTAGGGTCAAATTTCTCGAACCCACGAGCGTATTTCACAACTGGCTCTTCTTGGGCCCAATATCGTTCTAATAGGTCGAGCAAGAACGGCTCCCTTTTCAGCTCGAGCCGCAAGCGCTCCCTATCACGCTTTTCATTCTGCTCTTTTGCTACCATCTCCTCATCATCGGCAGTCAGGCTGTTAACATCTCCGGCATATACTTCATCTAAGTCATGAATCATCAATAATAAAGCTACGTCGGCAGGATCGAACTCTGGGTGATACCGCGCTGTATAGGCAACCGCTAAAAACATCACATGGAGTGTATGCTCTCCATCTGTTTCGGGTCGGCCTTCCCGTATGGTTGCACGTTTAACGCGCATAAATGCACTGTATATATCACTCAGGTTAGACAGATCGTCTATCCGCTGCTCAAAGTGGGGAAGAAACGTGTCAATATTCCGAGGCATCATAATGAAACTCCCTCTCTGCAAATGTCACCCCTTGATCCATTAAATTCATAAATTCATCAACGCTTTCAAATCGTTTTTCTTGCTGATGAAATTCTGCTTGTGTCATCCAGCGGTTATACCCACCTTCGAACCGCTCAATCAGCTCGCCACTAAATTCCGTTGCATAGACGCAAAGAAATATTTTATCTTCGAGCAACTTCCCTGTTTGTTTGTCAAAGTCCCGTTTGTGATACAGTAGCTTGTACTCGAAATTTGCGGTCATACCCGTTTCTTCAAGTAATTCGCGATTCGCCGCCTCTATAACTGTCTCTCCCCAGCGCATTTTCCCACCAAGTCGGCCCCAAAATCCATAATAGGGATTTTTTAAACGCTGTTGATATAAAAATTCACGTTCACCGGTGGCGGTCGTTCGCTCTAATGTGACAACAATCGATACTTTCGGCTGTCGCTCGATTTCATTCTCGTCTGTATCCATCCGATTAGCGTACTCTTTGCCTTTACCGGTCAGTTTATATACCTTTTCAACCTTAATGACATACTTTTCCTCTATTAACTTTTTAATATGAAAATTAAAATGGTCACTTGTCAGATCGGTTGTTTTTTGCAAATCAGCAAAGCCCGCCTGCGGCGTAAACAATAGGTGGCGTAAAATTGCCACTTGGTTTGGATGGGCATCTGGTTCGTAGCTCATGTCTTCTCCCTAGTATCTCTTATTTAATGATTTACCCCAAGCATAACCAAACGATCACTCGTAAACTAGTAAAGCCCACTTCACCTTGACGAAAACTCCAAAAGGGGTTACACTGGTACAGATTGTAAAAAATAAGTGGAAGTAATAATTATGGCAGCACGATGTGAACTCACCGGAAAAGGCAAACAGTTTGGCCACAATGTCAGCTTCTCTTTGCGACGCACGAAACGTGTCTTTAAACCAAACCTACAAAAGAAAACTTTTGAAGTTGATGGCCAAAAAGTCACGATGATCCTGAGCACTCAGGCGATCCGTACGCTTAAGAAAAAAGGCATTCTCGCTAAAGCTAGCTAAAATCCATCCTTTCAAAAAATACCTCGTTACATACGAGGTATTTTTTATATCACTGAAATTTCGTTTCTGCTATTAGCTACGTGTAATTTCAACAATTGTTAGTACAGCAGGAAGTAGTGAGGCTGATTTCACTTTATATTTAGCAGTAATCTCAACGGGCGCACCTATTTCTTTTACGAATGTCTCTAGTGTATCCTGAGGCACTTCATACTTCAAGCCGTCGTCCGCGTAATGAACCGGAATGATAACCTTTGGATCTATCTGACGAACTAAGCCTGCCGCGCTGGTAGCATCAAGCGTATATCCGCCGCCACCTATAGGCAAAATCAAGATATCCACCAGGCCGAGTGCTTCTAGTTGATCTTCGTCAAGCTTTGGACCGATGTTGCCAACAAGCGAAATACGAGCGTCACCGACTTCAATACGATACATTGTTGCAAGTTTTTCATCAGCACTCGTATCAAGATGGCGTGTGGCAGCAACACCTTTAACCGAGAAAGGTCCTAACTCGTAGTCCCCGGGCCCCTCAATAGCCAGCTGTACGTCACGGTTGTCTGAAGCAAACCGTGCTTCTGTCGCAATTTCTAGATTATCTTTTACAGGTAGATCTTTTAACCCGACGACCGATAGTTTCGGATCAATAACCGCTGTTAGCTTTTTTGTTGTGATAACAACGCCGTTGCCGCCCTTATATTCAATATCAAACATTCTTTTCTCCTTTACGTCTTCAGTATATT
>JAQGGY010000059.1 GCA_028289095.1 Candidatus Saccharimonadota bacterium | reverse complement strand
CTCGACATTGTCGAGGATTTTTTAAATGGAAAGCTGTTATGTCTTATGGACAAATGCCAACATCAGATGTTTTGACGGTTGATGTGACTTGGTCGGGGTAGTAGATGCGCATGCCTTTACCAGTCGTACAGTAGGCAACGAAGTAAGAGTCAGTCGTTGCGCTGGCATTAACTGCAGTTATTGTCTGAGCGTACGATGGCAGTGTTCCATTAATTGGAATTACGGCAAAAAAGGTGAGATTCGGCGGTAGCTTTGATTCCGTAAGGCTATTAACTAGCGTCGTTAAGTTGGCGCCTGCTGTAGTCTGTGCGGTTACGCTAGCTAGATCGGTACCTGCAGCAGTTAGCGGATAGCCACCTGATGTGCTCGCAGCGGCGTAAGCCTCTGTCTTTCGTACGAGTGACGTAACATCAGTTTGGTACTGTGTTGTGCGTGCCTTATTCTGGACACCGTTGTAAGCAACAATAGTAATTGCTGCTAGGATACCGATGACCACAATAACGATCAAAAGTTCAACGATCGTAAAACCAGTATTCTTCTTCATTGAATGGTATGTCCTATTTTATAATATTTCTTTGATTTTCGTATGATTTTTCATTTACTACTCATACGTTTAGTTCTCGAATTAATTCGAGAACTAAACGTATTTGATTATCTACGTATTAGCAAGTAAAGCTTGTACCAGTAGCTTGGCCTGCGTTTAAGACAACGACAGCACCGGTTGTAGAATCCCAGTATGCAGCCTTTGCGCCAGTGTATGGTGCAGCGGCAGATGGGCATGGAGTGTAGCCGATTTTTGTTGTTGTTGTAGTTGTAGGAGCCGCTGCTTGGATAAGTCCTACTAGGTTTGTCGATATCTGTGACGTACCAGTACCTGGGCTTAGCTGCGCTAGTGTAGGGTATGAGCCGTTACCTGTGTCAGCTGCGTAGGTTTCAGATTTATTCTGAGCTTCTTGAGCGTTCGCCTGTGCAGTAACTGTTCGTGCGCGGTTCTGGACACCGTTGTAAGCAACGATAGTAATTGCTGCTAGGATACCGATGACCACAATAACGATCAAAAGTTCAACGATCGTAAAACCGCGTTCTTTGTTGGTGTTATTAAGTTTCATTTTATTTTTTGCCCCCTATTAATTGTATATATCAAAACTATACACGTACGCAGGTGTAAACACAAGCATTTTATATAATCATTTCTTACAATGTACCTATTTACTGTTCGGCCAAAAAGGTAACATGATCAAGTGACGTCCAGCCGGCATTCGAATAATATAATTCGACGTTGCCCGTAGGTGTAATGTCAATTCGACATTCGACATTTGGGTTGCATAGGGCTGGTAAAAGTACTCGGGTGGCTGGCCTATAGCCTGCAGGAAGAGTACCGACAATGGTGCCTGCAGCAGTGTTGCCGCTACTAATCAAACCTTTCATTCGGACGATATTATCATCACCCTTCGCATAACCAGGTGTGGTAAAGCTGACGCCGCCATCTAGTGATACCCAGCCATTTAATAAGGTAAATGTCGACCAGCCTGCGAACGATGACGGATAATACATTGTCTGTAAAGATAGGTGGCCATTGGCGGCCCCTTTGGCGACCACACCACTGACAGGATCAATACCTACTGCACCACGCGGGTCGCTACGACCGGGGATGTGCATATACTTACTAGGACGCGCGGTAATGTTAGATGCAATCTGGGTATTGTCAGTAACAGTACCTGGACGCACCAGGCCCTGTATGTGAACGCGTCCCAGTGAATCTGTAGCAAAGGCACCAGGCGCGATATTGGCTGGATCGTATTGTGTCCATCCGTTTACTAGGGTGAGTGCTGTCTGCGCGTATCCTCCTGCGGGTATAAATGTAATGCCATCCAGTGTCATCCATCCCATGTCGCCGTACACTGCGCGAATTTCACCATTCGGATAGACATCGACACGACCTGCAACACCGCTTGACATGGTTTGGAACAGTAACCTGCCGGTCGGACGCTTCCCTGGGGGTAATATTGCAATAACCTCCCCGCTTACGACAGCAGATGACTTTTTAACCATGCCCTTTAACATCACCACGCCACGCGCTGTTTTGGTATAACCCAAGTCATTGTATGCCGTTGCATCAAAGCGCGAATATCCATTTAAGTAGGTTAAATTCCCCCATAGCGTAACGGTTAACAGCGCCGGATTACTTATGACGGATTCTTCGGGAGTCGATGCAATAGCGCGGTACTGGTATCCGTTAAGTGATGTGCTGACGGTAGACAAAGTGTACGTCGCAGACGTTGCGCCCGCGATATTGCTCCATATGCTGCCACCGTTTGTTGATCGTTGCCATTGCAGGGTAGCGCGGGCTAGCGATGGTGCGGCAGTGAATTGGATGTTTGTATCCGTTTGTATAACCGTAGCGTTGGCTGGATGTCCAGTGAATTGTAGCGGTGGCATTGTAGGCGGGGATACGGCGACATTCAGCCTTGTTGCACGTGTTGATTGCGACGTGGCGACGGTACGTCCAGCGACGGTTTTGCTGCCGTTGACGGTAACTTTGACCGAGCTAGTATCTGGTGCGCCGGTGGGACCTAAGTCGGTGGTACTGGTCGGAGTGGCATAATACTTAATATCCATGCTGGTCACGTTTTTCATCAATTCAATATCGTTCGCTTTACAGCGGGCATTAACATACCCAGGACTACAGCTGTTTTGTTGCCACGGCGCGTCGCATAACGATTCAAAGTCTGCTGTTGCGTTAGTATTGTACGGTGGCAGGATTGTTCGTCGCCAAAGAGACCCGTTGTTTATGAAATATACAACTTGACTAAAATAAACTTGATTAAAGATTTTATTGGTACATGCATTAGGCTGATTTTTGTAATATACTAATTCGCGTGTCGAGTCTGCGGGGTTTTTTGTGGTGGCTAGCGTCAGAAGAACGAGTGTGCTAGATGAATTAGTAAAGGCTGCTGTACCGGTAAAATTACTATCGCTTCCTTGAGGAGTAAGTACCGTACCAGTTGTCCTCAGGAATTGAGCGGATAGCCTAATATCATCTTCTACGCGGGTGAGTGAATCTTGGCTTTCGTAGAGCATCATTGTTTGATCGCGGGTAGCTAGTACGCTACCGACCATCGTTACCATCAACGCGATAAATCCTCCGAGGGCCAAGATGACAATAGGAGCAATAACTAGCATCTCGACTAATGTAAAACCGGATGTTTTCTGGTCGGAAGGCTTAATTTTTAACATATGTTGCATGTGTTACCTCTTTTTGTGGCGTGCCGTATAATATCGTGACGGCTATCTTTGATACAGGGTTGGACCCATAAGGGCAGGTAATTGAAGCTGCTATGGTAGTACCAGGCGGCAAGCCGCTCGGCGTTGGCAAGGTGGCGGTAGGTGTAATAGTTGTACATGGGTTGGTGGCTTGGGCGGAGTACGCTCGTAATCGTTCGTAAGCGATATCATTTGCCGTGGCGCGTAATTTCGCTTCACTACCGTCTTTTAAAATGACGGCATATAGCTGATAGCCTGCGCTAACAAAAGCGACGGCAATGAACAAGCTAATGAGTAATTCAATTGCAGAAAATCCTGATTGTGTGTTTTGCTTGCTCATTGGCTTCGGCTCGTCATCATTATAGTTGTGCCAGTCGACTCTTCGCGGAAGTATATATTAAATTTTCGGCACGATGCAGAGTCGTTGCAAATAGTACCGTCGGTTTCTAATGGCTGATAAACGTAGGTCGTATCAGTTGGCTGAGGCAATACGCCAGTCGCGGTCTGAACAGTATTTGTAGCGATCACCAGGCTATAGTTTGGTGAAACGACACCCGGTGCGCGCAGGTTATCGCGGTCAATATTCTGATAGTACGTTTCTATCAAAGCAGGTGATGATACTGACGCATTGTGGAAATAGGAACGGGTTGTTGAACGGTTATAGGCAGTTTCCTGGAAGAGGATAATATTTGTCACATCATTACGACGTTCAGTATCCCGCCCTTTCGCAAGCGTGTCAGTAAGATTGACTGCAGCTAACGTCATAAGGATCGCCATTATCGTCAATGTAATAATAAGCTCAACAATCGTGAACCCTTCACGTATATTCATATCTTATAGCATAAGAGGTTTGTGTTATTTGAGCAAGACTTTTTTAGATTTCCAGGGGCTCTTGTTCGATCGTAATGCGAAACTGGTCACGTACCGCACCGCTAATTTCGTCACGTGCAGCTGCTAGATCCTGATAACTTGTGGCAGACTCATTTATTAGCACCAACGCATTTTTATCATGTACGCGCATACCGTGTAGCGTTTTGCCCTTTAAACCAGTTTGTTCAATCAGCCAGCCAGTCGGGATTTTAAAATTACCATCAGGCATATCATAACTTGGCATGTCGGGGTATTCTTTTTTCAATTCGGCTAATTGCCAATCTTCGATGAGTGCGTTTTTAAAGAATGAACCTGTATTTGGCATGACCGTTGGGTCGGGTAATTTGTCGGCACGAATTTTAATGACAGCGTCACGAATAATTTGCGGCGTAAACATTGTTATATTGTTGGCGGCAAAATAATCCTCAATTGCTTTATAGAACGGTGGTTGCGGAGCTTCTTTATATAACTGTAACGTAATAAAAATGACGACATATCGGCCAGATGCTGCGCCACGAAAGATACTGTGACGATACGAAAAGCCACATTCTTCGTTTTGCAATGTGACAAATCTGTCGGTTTCCGTGTCGTAAGCTTCTAAAGATATCAGGCTGTCGGCGATTTCTTGGCCATAGGCGCCAACATTTTGAATCGGCGCTGCACCAGCCGTTCCAGGAATTGCGGACATCGCTTCAATACCGGTCAGGTTCATATCGACAGTGCGTTTTACGACTTCATCCCAATTTTCACCCGCACCAATGCGGATTTGGATTGTACGGGCGTCGTCGGCGATTACTTCAAACCCAGCGATACGGTTACGGACGACCATGCCGGCAAAGCCTTCGTCATGTACGATTGTATTGCTGCCACCGCCTAGTATAAACAACGGTATACTTTGTGCTTTTGTGTTGCGGGCTAGTTCGGCAATTTCATCAGCCGTATGCGCGTCGGCCATAAAGCGTGCATTGCCACCAAGACGCATCGTCGTATAATTTTTAAGCGGGATGTTAGTGTGGATTTCCATGTAGCTTGATTATAGCCCATAACTAGGTAAATATGCTATAATTACCCCTACGGCACCCGTAGCTCAGCGGCCAAGGCGTAGCCGTAAGTAATAATCGAGCACGTGCTCTAATCCTAGCCAGGAAAAAGAACAGGCTCAGTAAAGCACCTTTCACGATCAATCATAATACACGCACCCGTAGCTCAGCGGATTAGAGCACTGGTCTTCGGAACCAGGTGTCGCAAGTTCGAATCTTGCCGGGTGTACCAAGAAAAATAGGTTAGCGAAAGCTAGCCTATTTTTCTTGGTAGCCTTGCAGTTTTGAATTTGCTTCCTGCCGGGCTTATTAGTTTACAGAATAAACTCTAAACGTCGGTAATCCATCTGATTGACAGAGTGTAAATGTAGTTGTTCAATAGAAGTAGGATCTTTACGCGTTTACTGCGCGCAGGGAAGGTCTGTACATGAAAAATTCGACTGAGCGAAAGCGGGAATGATCATGCCAAGTGAGCTTTATGAAAGTGATACTGATGAAAATAAATTGCGCGCCGGCGTTGCAGAATTCTGGGGTACATTAGTTTTGACCGCCGCTGGAATAACCGCAGACATCACCCTGAAAGTGGCGCTGGAAAAACTTGAATATTCGCTTAGTTCGCTGATGCCATTATTTTCGGTGATCGGCGGCTTTATGGTTGCGCTTGTTTTTGGCATTGCGTTAATGGCAATGGTTTGTATGTTAGGCCATATCAGCGGAGCGCACTTAAACCCGGCAATTACGCTGGGTATGGCTGTGACTAAAAATTTGCCCTGGGGATATGTGCCGCTATACATCGTCAGCCAGATGGCCGGCGCCGCTGCTGGTAGCTGGCTTGTCAAAGTATTCAATAACGATGAAGCGCTCACGATTGCAAAGCTTGGCATACCAGAGCCCGCCGCAGGTGTCGATATATGGGACCTTTTGTTGGTGGAAGCCTTTATCACTTTTTTGTTCGTGTGTGTGATTACCGCAGTTACGACGAGCGATCGCGTGCCCCCATCGGTCGTTCCCTTGGCAGCCGGCGCCGCACTGACCGTAGCTGTTTTCTTTGCTGCGCATCTCACTGGAGGGGGTGTTAACCCGGCGCGCGCGCTTGGTCCGATGATCGTTTCGGGTATTTATCCGGAATTCTGGTGGGCCTATCTACTTGCGCCGATCGTTGGTGGCATTGTGGCTTCGTTCTTCTATGGCAAGTTTCTGGCAAATGCCCAAAAGCCCGACTCAGTCGAATAAGTCGAACCGCCCGGGGTTGTATGATGATACGATCCCGGGCATTAGCCACTGTGATATACGAAGTATATCTTGGTGCTTAATGAGGTCGCTTTGGCTAATTATCAATTTGTTCAAGTTCTTTGAGTATGGCTTGATGAACAACTCGATCGTTCATGATCCTGAAATGGCCATGAGTATCTAACTGGATATTTTTTGCGCCTTCCAGCCTGCTGCCGCCAGGAATATGCGGGTCGAATTTGCCATAAATCGATACGATAGATTGGTTGACGGACTGATTTTTTGATAATGATTTTAATATGGATGAATTAGGAATAAACATTCGTAAGGATTTAATTAATAAAAATAAATAGGCATATCGCGAACCCGAAAACGGTGTGTTTAGTGCGATCAGTTTTTTTATTTTATGATCCGCATTGTAATTTGCTAATAGATATTTACCTATCAACCCGCCTTTACTGTGCGCAATTAACACGTACGCTTTTAACTCACCGGATTCAATATATGTCCTGACTATTTCTGCCATATCCTCGACGCTATGCCGGTTGTATCCTAGGCCTTCAATGACATGTACATCGTAGTTATGGCGATACAATAAAGTAGCGACGGGCTTCATAAATTGCCAACGCTCGTATATACCTGGAATCAAAATAATAGACGGGTTGTTCGTATTGGCTTTTCTATATCGCTCGGGTTTTGAGCAGGCAATCGCACCGAACAGCTGCTTTCTAAATAAATAGGCATAATCAAGTGACCAGAAAAGCTGAATGGCCAGTAAAGATTTTAGTTTTCGATAAAACGCCGGCATATTTCAATAAGCTCCTGAGGTTTTTTATAATGCAACAAGTGGGGTGCATTTGAAACTGCAACTGACGTACAGTTAGGGTTGTTCTTCGTTAAGTAATTTACCCAATCTGCAGGGACGATCTTGTCATTTTTTCCGTAAACGATAAGTACAGGTATCTGACAGTGCGCCAGGGTTTTTTCAATATGGTCTGCGATCATATTTTTGGTAGTAAATAGGTAACGCCGTATACCCATGCGGATATAGTCGCGCATGACGAGCAGTGTCGCACTGGGTGGTTCACGTAGCGCATCCTGCAGTAACCGGAATGACTGAATGAAAAAGCGTCGTTCATTCTTGTTTACTGTCGGCGCCAAAAGAATCATTTTACTAAAAGGTGTAGGATTATCGGCGACCGCATGTGCGATAATTTGGCAGCCCATTGATTGGCCAACAACGATAACGTTTGATAGCTTTTTTTGGGCTATATACGCATGTAATACAATAGATAACTCTTTGATGGTTAATGGCTGATCGGGCTTTGGCGTGTTGCCATATCCAGGCAAGTCGATAATATAGACATCATAAAAATCATTAACTTCTTCGGCGAATGGAAGGTAGTATTCACCAGATACGCCGAGTCCATGCACAAGAACGACGGACGTTTTGCTACTCGTAGCAAAGACTCGTTCGTGAATCGTATGTCGGTTTAATTGTATTGATGTTTTTTCTATGGCATGGCTCTTTTCTGTCGAGTGACATTAATGAATAGGAGATATATATTTATTATACCCGTAAGGGATCGAAGTTATTGCCAACGGTGACTTATAGCGAACCGTCTTTATCTATATCAGCAAGATGTTTTTTACGATAGATGTCAAAACTTTGTTTATTCAGGCCATGGGTATGGATGAATGAACTGAGCTGTTCTGATCCGATAAAGTGCGGCAACATAACGTAGCTAGCGCCCAGTCGATACAGTTCGGCCGCTTCGTTATAATCATTCGAATAGCAAATCATAATCGCATCAGGATTGTGACGATGGACGTAACGGACCAGCGCAACATTCACGAAGTGATCGGCAATAGTGTTCACGACAAGTTTAGCTTTTTCAAAATCAATATCCGCAAGCAGTTCGGGATCCGTCGCGTCTCCGTATAAGAACTCGATATGTTTACGTTCAAGTTCTTCGATGACTTCTGGATCGTAATCAACAACAACGAAACGATGGTGCATTGCATGGAATGTTTTTAGGAATTTATCACCGCCGTTCAAAAAACCAAACAATACAAGCGGGTACGCTTTTGCCCGGTGCTGAGATTCGTTCACAACACTGCGCTCGAATAGATGTAGGTGCTTTTCTAATTTACGGAATATCGCATCGTCGTATTTCATCAGGTAGGTTGACGAGGCAATAGTGATGATCGCAACCAGTGTGATTACTGCACTTAGCTGCGAACTGACCATGCCGGCACTATGCGCCAATACGATTAGAATAATTGAAAATTCGCTAATCTGCGACAAGTTGATGCTAGTCATAAAGCTTGTGCGCTTGGTGTAGCGTAGTAGTCCCAGGGTGGTCATAACAACTAATGGCTTGATAAGTAAGGTGACTACAGACAGAATAAGTGCAGGTACAATCGCTGATGCCAGGTTAGTCAGTTCTAGACTTTCACCTAGGCTGATAAAGAACAGGATGATAAAGAAATCGCGCAGTGGTTTTAATTTTGCGCCGATCTGATGGACGTATGGTAAATGGGCGAGGGTGACACCAGCAAATAGTGCACCGACTTCGACGGAAAAGCCAATCGCATGAACAAGCGTCGCGATACCAAATCCCCAGGCAAGCGCAAAAATAAACAGCAATTCTTGGGACGAAGCGATAAACTTAGTGAATTTTGGCAGGATTTTTGCACCCAGTAAAACTAAGACGGCTGCCGTCATAATTCCTTTCAGGATCAAAAAGCCAACATCGACTGCGTCTAATGTGCCGCCCGTGTTAGTGGTGACGTATAGCAGCGCAAACGTCGCAATAACATCATCAACCAGGATAACGCCAATCGCTAGCTGGCCATTCAGCCGCGACAGTTGTTTTTTATCACTTAGGACTTTCGCGATAATAATCGTACTACTAAAGAATAATGCCAAGCCTGTCAGGATAGCTTCGATTGGTGTGAAACCCAACGCCGTCCCAAGCAAATACCCAATTGACGCCATCACCCCTAGCAGTGCCAGGGCAGTAATAAAGACGGGCTTACCTAGTCGCTTGATTGCAGTGACACTTAGTTCTAGGCCGATAATAAATAACAGTAATGCGATACCGATTTCACTAAATGTTTCAAACGCACCTTTTTCGCGGATCAAATGTAAAAAGGCAGGCCCAACTAGGATACCCGTAATAATATATCCCATGATTAACGGCTGTTTTAGAATGCGCATAATAATCGATATCACGCCGGCGGCAACGATTACGAGGCTAAGTTGGGTAAATACATCGTCGAGCATTATTTAATAGTATACAGGTTTTGAATTATTTTAGCGCTATCGTGATGAGTGTTTATGGATGGTACTGCTAGTGCTAATTAAAAAAATAATGTAAGGTAGTAAGAATATGTCTCGTCAAAATCCTGTTATACACACCCATCTTGCAAATAAAAAGCATCTGACGCTCTTTGATAAGATAATCATTTTGGCGGCATTTCTATACCCACTGAGTGGATTACCACAAGTCGTCGAGGTGTTTAATGGTCATACCGTGGGCGTGTCGTTGTGGTCATGGCTAAGCTTTGTGTGCTTTTCGGCGCTATTTCTTGCATACGGTTTAATTCACAAGATCGCACCAATGATTATTACGAACATACTCTGGCTTGTCGTCGATAGCTTGGTGATTATTGGACTTCTTGTTAGTGTCGACGTTGCTTAACCTTCAGCGATATCCGCTATGCGCGCGCGTACTATTTCTTCTATCAGCGCGTTTGAAAGTGGATGTTCGTGTGTAAATTTAATCGTGCCCTTGGACGTTTTGTAAGCGCTTAGCTTTTCTTTTAACTTCTCTGTAGGATCAGGTGTTGGAAAAAGACTCATATGATTTTTAAAAGCACCGAAATAAATCAAAGCCTGCTAGTGTATTGCCCTATTGCGACATGATCTCAGAAAATGGCCGATCACAAGGATCGACGGTTTTTTTGGAGGGCTTGCGTAGATGCTATAGGAACTAAACTTTGGATAGCAAAGCTAGTATCTTC
>JAQGGY010000051.1 GCA_028289095.1 Candidatus Saccharimonadota bacterium | reverse complement strand
GCGTCTGCCAGGTTATTGACGATTGTCAGGATGCGGTCACGTTCGAGTGACTCTTTTGCCTTACTGCGCTCGAGTTCAGCGTTGTCGGCTTTCTGTGAGGTGGAGTGGGCATGGCTAATAGCGTTTAGTACAACCCAGAGAATACTCAGAATGATAAATATAATCTCCACTGAGCCCTGCATATCGACGTAATTGAACAGGACGCATAGCACAAGAATGATTGGAATTAGTATGTTGGCAAAGCGGATGCTTTGTGTGATGCTGCTGTTCATTGTTCCCCACCTTGGTACATATTAGGCTTAATTATACTGTACCGTAAGCATTTTAAATAGATGGATTTTCATTCTTTAGTGCACGACGGTGAATTTTATACTGTGGATCGCCTATTTGAACGAGGTTCCAGAATTCATCACTATGGTTCATATGGACTGTGTGGCTGAGTTCATGGATTAAAACGTAATCGATTAATTCGAATGGCAATTTCATTAAGGCGATATTTAGGCTGATTGTGCCGTTGCTGCTACAACTCCCCCATCGACCGCTGGCATGCGAGAATCTTACTTTCTCGTAGGTAACATTATATTTATTGGCAAGGAACGCTAATCGCTTTGGTAGATAGCTTTTTGCCTCGATACGCAAGGCTTCAATGACACTGTCGCGCACGACTCGAACTGAGCCTGGGTCATTAAGTAGCTGGCCTGCTGGTAATGATACGACAATCTGTTGCCCGTGACGGGTTGCGCTGACGGCTTTGACTGTCGTTAGTCTAACAATCAGCGAATGACTTTTGCCGATCGTCATACCATGTTCGAATGTTGTCTCGCTGTGCTGTTCCGCTAACATGGCGCGCAGTTCGTCTCGTGAATTCTTTAGTAGTCTTTTAACCAAGAATATGGGTGCGTATAGCGGTAGCGAAGCACGTAGTCTGCCATCTGGCGCTACTTTAATACGTACATGAGAGGCGCGCGCGCTGCGCCTGAGTGTGATAGTTCCAAACTCTTCATCTATAATTGTTGGCATTATACCTTCTATCTGACGATGATGTTATTTCGGCGACTACGCTCGACGGGACGAACTGGTGCGGTAGTGTGTGTAGATATTTCTGTACGGTCAGCCGATAATTTTTTTAATATGATTCTTGCCTGCGTGGCATAGGTGTGTTTACCACTAATTACAGTTGGCTTTTCCAAGCTATTCGGTGCAGTGAAGCGTTTGACGATACGGTCGTATTCCACCGCAGTAAGTGTGCGGTTTACCTTGTTTTTAATATCCCGAATGCTACGGACGCGTGCGGTTGCAGGGTCTGTCTGTACCCATACTATCAGCGATTCATATCCGGCGGCTTTTGCCTTGCGCGCGAGTTTTTCGCGTTCAATACGCGTATCCGTACCACCTTCAATTATAAATGAACGGTTGGTTTTTAGTAATTCGTCAACGTACTGTTGCATCAATGTCATCGCGTCGTCGTCGCTTGTCGTATAGGGAATAATTTTTTCTAAACTAACATACGGCGCGTTAAACGTCTGGGCAAAATTTTCAGCAAAAAAACTTTTTCCCGACCCAGGTACGCCAACCATAACGATTATGTGTGGTTGGGCAAGACTTAATGATTTCATATATGACAGTATAGCAAATATATGCGTGAATATACACCGACGATTGCTGATAAAATTTCCATAAAACCAAACATAGCCGTTATAATGGATAGAATGTCAGAAATACTTAACAAATCCAACCACTTATTCCGTTCGTTTGGCGGCTCTATTATTATCAGTATACTCGCACTTGTGTTCGTGTATGTCTACCTAGGATGGGAAGCTGCGCTTGTCACCCTGGCGTTAATGGTCATTGAAGTAACGTTCAGTTTTGACAATGCAATCGTGAATGCAAAAGTGCTAAATACGATGAGCGCATTTTGGCAACATATATTCATGACCATTGGTATTTTGGTCGCAGTGTTCGGCATGCGTATTGTGTTCCCTATCCTGGTTGTTATGTTCAGCGCGGGGCTGCCGTGGAACGAAGTACTGGATCTGGCACTGAATAATCCAAAAGAATATGCCGCTGCAATCCAAGGTGCGCATACTAGTATTGCTGCATTTGGTAGTATGTTCCTGTTGATGCTGGCATTGCACTTCTTGTTTGATAAAACGCGTCACGTCCATTGGCTGAAAAAGATCGAGCGTCCTATGCAAAAAGCTGGTCATTGGTGGATGCCAATGGTCGTTAGCGCAGCTGTGCTGACATTCGTGACGTTGCTGCCTGCCAATCAGCATCCAAAAGAAACGGCAATTGCCGGTGTCGTTGGTATCTTGGTGTACCTGACAGTTAGCGGGCTATCGGCCTTCTTTACGAAGCAGCATGAAAAGTCAGAAAAGTTGGCTGGTAAGAAGTTACTTAAAACTGGTATGGCCGGATTTAGTGCGTTTATTTATTTAGAAGTATTAGACGCCAGCTTTAGTCTGGACGGTGTTATCGGTGCCTTTGCGGTGACGCAGAATGTTATATTAATCGCTGTTGGATTAGGTGTTGGCGCCGTATGGGTACGATCCATGACGTTATACATGGTCCGTCACAAAGTATTGCACGCCTATCCATTTATCGAGCATGGCGCCCATTACACTATCGGAGTCCTGGCAGTAATACTGTTATTCAGCTTGTTTTTTAGTATCCCAGAAGCAATCGCTGGTGGGATTGGCGTGCTGATTATCGCCGCATCAATCGCTGCCTCCAAGAAGGCCGACAAAGATATTGTCAAAATCTAACCAAGTGCACATTTATATAAAAAAATAACCCCGCATTGCTGCGGGGGCGCCTACTTGGCACTTCGAGAATTATTCTCGCTAAATTGAAAAGTACTTTCAGAAACAGAACCGGCTAGGCTGAAAAAATGCCTTGCCACCAGCGGGAGTTGGACTTGCCTGATTTACCAGTGGCAACGATTGCTTCGGCAACTTCACGCTGTGCGTTCGAACGGAACGTCGCTTCGACATTCATATTGACCGAGCCCAGCTTGAGTGCGTCACCTTCGAGTATTACACCCAGCTCAGCAAACTCTGGAGCAGTAACCTCCGCGAAGCGGTGGCTAATAGCTGTATCATTGGTCAACACTGACTGATGGCTAAATTCCCGTAGGACGACAGACAAAGCCGTGTCGGCGATTGCCCTTACTTGAATTTCAGCATCAATGCTTGCCATTAGCCAAAGGTACACATCCTGAAGGTATACGCCGATCGAAATGCCTGGAAGATCATAGGCAACGTAACTTTTTAAATCTACAATTCGCTGTGAATTGAGGCTAATGTTATTTTGTCGTACGTCAATGATTTCGACCGTGTGAACGAACGGAATCAGGGCGTTGAATCCCGGATGTAAGTCATGTGGCCTGCCATAAATAGCAGGTTTGTAGGCCTTCATTCGTGCTTCGTCTACCGCTTTCTGACGTTCAATCTCGGCTTTAGCAATCGGATTACCGTACTTGTCTTTTTTGCGGTACTTAAGGATCGGTCTCCCGAAACGCTTGCGAATACCGACGCGGCCCGGCTGAACGAAGACAAAACTCCGAATGACTGTCCATACAACGGTCGCAATCGCACCGACAAATACCAAAATATTCCAAAGGGGTTCTGGTACTGAATTTTTAAACTGCATAATGACTGAATCCACTACATTCACCTCCTGTGATATTTGTGGGGATACAATCTTGGGGCTACTATACTCCTTTTGCAATAAAATACAAAGCTATTGCAGGGCGGCGGTGAGCCGTGCAATGCTGTCGAGTAACTCTTTCAAGATAGGCCGGTTGCTCCATTGTTCCATGGTGACAATATGTGAATCAGCAATATTTTTCTGCTGGATTTCTTGTAGTTTTTTGACAGTTTCTTTGTCATATAATACGACGATACATTCCAAGTTTAATTGGAATGATCTGATGTCCATGTTGCTTGATCCAATGACGGCAATATCATCATCGACGGTAACGTGCTTGGAATGCAAAAGTGTCGGTGCGTTATGCAGATATATCGTGACGCCCGCTTCAAGTAATTGCTGGTAATACGAACGTTGCGCATGTCCAACCATCCATTGGTCTTGTACTTCAGAATTAATAATGACTACCTCTACGCCACGCGTGGCGGCGCTAATCACAGCAGTCAGCAGCGCATCATCTGGGACAAAGTATGGGTTAGTAATCACAACGCGGTGCTTTGCTTCGTACAGCAGTGATACGAATAGCTTAAGGTTGTTTTCGTGGTCATATGCGGGGCCGCTGGGCAATACTTGTGCTAATACGCCGTCTGCGTTTTCGTCCGCAATGATAGGTTCTAACAAGGTGCGAGGTGCTTCATTTGTTTCACTAAACCAATCCCCTGCAAATACGGCGGCACACTGGTCGACGACGGGCCCTGTCATGCGGACGACTAACTCGTCGTATACCATTGTGTCTTTGCGTTGGTACGTTCGCTCGATCATATTAAACGATCCCAAGTACGCAGTATCGCCATCGATAACGACAATTTTGCGGTGATTACGCAGATCAGGCCTATTGTAATGCGCCAGATTAAGCCGTAGCGGTAACATGCGATGCCACTGCGCACCAATTTTTGTTAGCTGACGTGTCATCTTTCCGTAGCCTTTGTATTTACGTGACCCCAGGGTGTCAAACAAGACGTACACTTCTACGCCGCGCTCAACAGCATCCTCGAGCGCATCAAAAAATGGTTTTGTAGATTTGTCGTAAGCGATAATGAAGTATTCGATATATACATACTGTTCCGCTTTACGGATTTGTGCGATAAGGTCGTCAATCATAGACTGATAGTCGTCAAGGATCGTGACAGTATTGCCTCGGTGGGCGGGTAGCTTGCCTAATGCTTTATTTTGTTTAATAAGCGGCGCATACCGTTCGTATTCGAGCGTCGTTAAACCGGCGGGAACAACATCGGCAGATCTGGTTGCGTTTTCGATTAATGCATCAATAGATTGTTGCTGCAGTCGGCGACGTTTTGATAGTTTTGGGCTACCAATTATTAGGAATAACAAGACGCCGAATATTGGAATAATCAGGATAGCAAGTAGCCATGCCATTGCTGCCGTGGGTTTACGGCCTCTCGGGACATATAAAACAAATGTTATTCGTATAATCCAGTCAATAAATAGTGCGGCTATACCGATAATTGCAAGTGGGTTGTCCATATCTATCAATAAGTGTAGCACTATTTATAGAGTGGTATATCTATAACGTGAAAAAACACCCTGGTGCTCAGGATGTTTTCTGATTTATACATAGTGCGTGTCAATATTAAAACTCTGCGAGTTCACCATCTAGTTCTGAAAGATCATCATCATTGCCTGAGTCTAGCACTGCCTCATCTATGGTAGCGGACGCTTTGTCTAGATCGCTTGTTGTCGTGATAGCAGGTGCCTTTGGCACATCGGTTACTGCTGATGCCTCGGCGGCTTGCTTATCCTGATAATTGTTATAAAATATATAGCCTAAAAAGCCAACGACAGCGACAACGGCGACAGCGATAACTATTTCTACAGCTGAAAATCCTGCGCGTAATAATAAGCGGCGCATTATTGTGCATCCTCGGTAGTTTTAGTGGCTTGATCTGTCGCGTTAACAGACTTAACGCCCACGATCAAGTTTTTGACCGATGTACGATACTCTTTCAAAACTGCAATGGTGTCTAATAAGGTTGTTTTGTATGTTGTAATAGCGCTTTTAGGGTTGGTGCCTTCGCAGTCAAAGCCACCTTTTTGCGCTTCAAGCGCTTCGACGGCAGTTTCTGCTGCGGCTTTTTTAGCGCCCATATCTGCGACTAATTCGTCGTAATTTTCTAGTGTATTACCCTTCGTGACGTAGAATGCCTGAACTCGTTCGGCAATGCTGTCGAATAACGCCAGATGTTTTGTGGCACGCTCAGAAATACGAGTGACGCGCGTGTCGATGTGTGCTTTACGATCTTTGCAGATTTGCAGTTTTGTTGCGCTTAGTTTTTCTTTGGCAGCTTCGCGGTGTTCTTTTGCTGCAGTTTGCATAGTATCGCGGCGTTCTTTTGCCTCTGCTTCTGCGGCAGTCTTTTTAGCTGTAGCGTCGGACCGATCCACCTGAGTAGCCGGCTTTGTTTCTGTTGGTACTTCGGTTGTCGCCGTGTGTTCATCTGTATGACCTTCATGTGCATTTGCTGACGGTACAAGCTGTATTCCGCCAATAATAAAAGCCAAGCTGAGGGCTGCGATGCTGGTGCGTAACCGTAGGCTGGGTGCTTTATATTTCATTATGCCCCTTTCATATGCGTGTTTACGTGTATATCTATGAAAAGTATAAGCTTGTGCTTATTATTATGCAAATATCTTAAATCGCGGTTAATAGCCTGTAAAGTAATCGCAGGTGATATGTTTTGCATGCAGCTGCTTTACCGTATGTTTCATATCGTCAACCATTTGTGGCGGGCCTGATATGAATACTGATCGCGTTGTAATGTCAGGTATATATTTTGTAATGTCATGTACTGCAATGCGCTGCGCGCTATGAAGTATCCAGTTTGGATCTGGGAGTGAATTTTTATCTGTCGTTACGACGATAACGCGAATGCCAGATGTTTTAATGGTATTTGCATATACCAGATCTTTGATAGTAGATACGAAATAGATCAAGGTAATATCAGTCGCCACATTTTTTTTCCGTAAATATAACAAATGACTGATAAACGGCGTAATCCCGATACCGCCAGCAATAAGTAGCAACGGCGTTGTGGTGTCTTTAGGCAAAATGAAATCGCCACCAATTCCTGTCGCCGTTACGATTGTTCCGGGTTTCAAATCATGCAAGGCCGTTTTAAAACTACTTGGGCGGTCATACATTTTAATGCCAAAACGTATTGTCGACTCGTCTGGTGTACCAACGATACTAAAGATTCGACGCACCCCGCGGCCATCTTTGTGTGCATGCGGGATAGTCATTTCCATGTATTGCCCAGGAATGTAGTTGATAGGTTGCTTGGTGGTAAAGGTATATTCTTCGGTGGAGTCAGATAACTGTATACGTTCTTTGAATACCAACGCCAGATGGCGTCGCTGTGTCAATAAAAAGCCAACTAGGTTACCAATAACAAGTGCGAATGCGGGCGTGCTGGATAGGATACCTATATCGAACGGAACGGTAAAAAGTATGGCAACGACAGCGCTTATGACGTATCGCTGCCACTTTCGTGCAGGCAAGGTTAAAGGTTCACTTAGCATAAAGCCTACAAGGAATAGCAATGGCCATGACGGTATAGACGTGATTGCAGAGGACAGGGATTGACCGTTCACGAGTGCTACCAAGATAATCAGCGGTATCGCGGTCGTCAGGAAAACTAGGCCTAATTTTAATCGTCGCGTCTTATATAGGATTAGAAATGCGAATAGTAATGTTACGGGTGTAAGTACGGGCGTCGCTATCCACCATGTTGCATAGGTAACGCCTAGTAATCCGATTATGACGGCGCCAATGGCCGCTGGATTAAATATATGCCGTCCACGCACTGCAAGTACGTATTTCGATCCCATGGCAATCATTGCGACTAGTGCAAGGGCTGATAAACCTGCAAGGTCGGCTGATGGTATAAACAAAAAGAACAATATCATTGCAGTGATAAACGACGATTCGTCATGTGTTTTGACGCTGAACAGCCAACCAAATAACACATTAAAGCCATATGACGAGGCTACCAGAACGGTCGCGCTTGCTATCATGGCAACTGGTGAATAAGGTAATAGACCAATGAGCGTCAAAAGTGTCGCGAATCCCCACAAGCACGTTAAAGTAATTGACAATAATCTGTACATCGACACCCGATTTAACTGTTGATCCAGCATCTGTTTCATATAAACAATTCTCCCATAAATTCTGATGAATAATCAACGCTTCCATCATCATGCATGCGCAGGTAATGAAAATCAAATTTTTCTAATAATTTTTCTGGCGAAGTAAAAAATAGCGCTGTGGCGATGCCGTCAGCAATCATAGCATTTTCGCCAATAGCCCACGTTGCAACAATCGCACGGACGGGCTGCATAGTATAGGGATCGAAAATGTGATGCATGCCGTCGCCCCAGACGCGTTTATTGCTTGCTGAAGCGCAGATACTGGCGTTCTGTATTTCTACGGTGCCAATAATTTTAGTTGCGTCGTACGGGTGTTCCAAACCAACAATATTTTCGGACATGCCTTTATGCAATAGGTCGCCACTCGCATCGATAACGTATTCGTCGATGTCATGCAATTGAAGCAGGCGGCTGATTTTGTCTATCAAATATCCCTTGCCCGCCGCTCCAATATCAATATTAATAGGCTGATATGTCGTAACGGTCGCGCCTTGCCATGACATCGCTTTGTCCCAAGTGGGTAAGGCAATCTGCTTTTTTTGTTCGAAGGAATAGTCAGCATCATAACCAGCGTTTACTAGCGTTGATCCGATAAGCGGCGTGACGTTGCCATCAGTTATATCGTATAGGGCGCGGTAAAATTGCATTAATTCAATACTGTCGTCAGTAAATACGTAGGTTCCTGCTTGATTAGCGACAGCAGACACTAATGAATCCGGTCGAAAGCGGGAGTAAGTTTTGTCAAATTGTTCGATGCAATCTTTGATGTCCGACAATAGCGCATTGCCGAGTGGTTCAAGGCTTTCGATTTGCCACGTCGTCCCAATGGCGGCAAACGTTTGTTTACAAGGCAGCATCACGCCTGATGTTTTCTATTGCCTGATTAAAGCCATCCGAGGTTAATGACGATCCTGCGACGCGTGTTAATTTAATCTCTTTAATATCCTTACCTTGGACGAAGGGTTTATAACCGGATGCGAATTTTGCCTGATATATCGCCGAATCGCCTCTGCTAGCATTTTGTTGCAATTCGACATTAACTATAATGTCATTCTTTAGTATGACAGTCAGATTGATCGATTCCGCGCCGCCTGGCGTCGAATAGGTGCCTTTAGTCGTAAATACACCGTCCTTTAGCGTAGATCGTGTGGTTGTCGGTGCGCCTAGCTGGTTCGAAGTGCTATGAGTAATCGCAGGTGCATCACTAGTAGCATTATTTAACTTCGCGACAGCTAGTGTTGCAATGCCTATCATGACAACAACGATTAAGGATGCAACTGCTGGACTAATTCTATTTTGCATTTACACTCCATTAACTTCGTACTTTTTTACATAAAATAAACGAACCTATTTATTTAAATGTACACTATTATCAGGCACATTAATACGGGTTGTGGCCGACATAATCATAGAACTTTACATTCTTGACTACCATTTGCCATGGCGCTGCAGTATCATCAATCTCGCCCCCACCAGTGCCACCCATAGCAAGGTTTAGGATGATATAAAATTGATTGTCGCTTCCTATAGGCCACTCATCGGTATTTTTAGACGTTTTGCTGTAAGTAAAATACGGTTTATCATCAACCGTCCAAGTTACTTTCGTGGGCTCTATTTCGACTGCGTATGTGTGAAATTTTTCGGCGTAATCAGATACTGTTACTCGATTTTCGTGACTGCGTGCGTATGTATGTAGGGTTCCCTCCACGTGCCCGCCTGGATCGCCATAATATTCCATTATGTCTATTTCGCCGTCTTTCATATAGAACCGTTCATCAGGGCGAGTTGTATTGTCGCTATCAAGTTTACTCGTATACGGTTCGTTTGCTGATAATAACCAAAAAGCTGGCCATACTCCCCTGCCTTTAGGAAGCATAATTGTCGCCTCAACTTTGCCATACGAAAAATTAAAGCTATGCTGAGTGTCAATGCGGCCCGATGTATATTCGAACATCCGTGACTGAGGGTCGTTCGGATAGCGATATTTTCCTTTGTGCGCTTCGATAATAAGGCCTGTGTTAGGTTCGATCCGTATGTTCTGTGCATTTGACGTATACGCCTGTTTTTCATTATTATATCCTGGAATGTTCGGGTTGGTGGAATATCGCCAGACGGTCGGATCGATACTGGTATTTTTTGATGAAGAAAAATCTTGTACCCACATTGGCTGCTCGGTGAAAGGCGCATTGTTTCGTTCAGCCTGTTGATTAATCGCAAACATTGCACATAACGCTAGTCCTGTAACGATGAGGCTAATCAAAACCACTACACTGAATGTAAAAAATTGTTGCTTTTTAGTGACTTTTTTAGGTTTTTGTTTTATCTGATTCATGACGCTATTGTATCAGGCCGCGGGTAGTAAAAGCTGCAAAACGTGTTTAATATCATACAATTAACTGGCGCTATTTATTAGTGCATAGAATTGTCTATGGTGGTAACTTTCAAAATATCATTAGGTTCAGGGGTTGAGTGCTTCTTTTTAACGACAGAATAATTAGCTTCAGAAAGTACGACGTCTTCAATACTTTTAACCTGATGTTTCAACTTTACGATAAACGAATCCCGGTTAATATGGATTTGTTTGTAAATACTAAGTTTTATTGGAATACGTGCATTACAGTTTTCGTCTGAACATTCACATTGAAAATGTAGTTCGATGTCATCGTCACGCACTAGGTGGCGATTGCCGTCTTCGATATGCATTGCATCGAGTGTGTCCAAATCCGCGCCAACTTTCTCGTTGATGCGTCTAAAAATCATTTCATTCTCGATTTGTCGCCGTTCGGTCAATGAAATTGCCATGCATCAAGTATATCAAAACTGATAAAAGAAATGCAAAAAAATGCGCTTTCTAACGCGTATGCCCATGTACAATTATTTGTGTTTGCTTGTAAAGTCATAGACCAGTTGTTCGGATTTATGCGGGCTATCTTTAAAAATAGTCGGATTTACGAAAGCTACTTCGTCAGCATCCTGCCCTACGCCATATGAAAAGTCTTTGATGTCAATTTTGTACACCAGCCATAGCAACCATGCTTCTTTTGAGGTTACGTACATGATAGCCGTATCTAAAAGTGTTTCGGTAAAATCTTTTTCAATCAAGGCTTCTTCGTATAATTCCCTAACTAGCGCTTGATGGACGGTTTCCTCGTGATCTATACCACCGCCTGGTAGTGACCAGTTGCTGCCATTTTCTTTGACCACTAATACTTCGCCAACTTCGTTACGAATTATAGCTTTTAGCGATACACGATAAAATGTCGTTGGATATTTTCCGCTCATTAAATAATTATAGCAAAATATACCCTGCTATCTGGTTTTATGATAACAAGATTGATGTGACAAGCAGGCATAGCACCAGCAAATCACATCAATTTACGACGCTTTGTGGCTATATCGTGTAAAGGACGGTGCTGGCGACATGAAACCCTTTTTCGGTCGCAGCGCGTTGCCGTTGCAGGTCCTCGGCTGATTCGGGGCCAATGGTTTCGAATGCGACGATTTCGTCGGACATATCGATTGGAAACATATAGCCGACTTCAGCGATTGTCGGTATGAACTGATTGGAAAATGCAAAGCGATGGAGTGTCGAGAAAACTGAGTGCTGCTGCAGCGTCGCTTTGGCATCACGCAGTGAAGGATTGACCAAAAAGCTAACGTGATGCACATCTTGGTATCCCAAGAAGATATATCGCAGTTCGCCGTTTTGCCGGATCACCGGTGCGACTTTACTGATAGTTTTTTGTATCTGCTCCCTGGATGTAATGCGACGCTGACTTATCAAAAACTCTAGTAATTCTTCGTCGACATCGGGTGATTTAGTCATGATTTCGAGATTCACAGTAAGGCCTTTCAAAAGGGTGCCTGCTTGTCGAAGAGCACACTCGGTTTTATTCGAATGCTAACATTATTATGACAGGTCTATGATACAGAGTCGATAGTTGGACAAAACATTACTTAATATCAGGAAGTAGTCGTCGTAATTCTGATAGCTTATATTTCACCTGTTTGATAATTTCCTCTTGATACGCACTTCCCTCGTATCCAAGTGCGGCTCCTAGTTCTACGACATCTAAAAGCGGGGGATATCGGCTGTAGAGCGATTCTACATTATCTAGCGCATGAACGTATGTCGCAATTAAATCACCCATCTTTTTGTATGGGTATTTTTGATCATTCTTTAGTATTTTACTAATGCGATCATATGTGTCGTTGATTATTACATCCTGCATATTCATCTACTACCATTATACGAAAAAAGACCTCCATTGAGGCCTTTTTTATATTTGTTTTTAGCTACGCAGCGTAGCGTTTGCCAAATAGGCTCATCGTGTCGCCATGAAACATTACTGGCGTGACGTGTTCGTTAGTGTCAGAGTGCTCGACTAATAGCAGGCCTTGTTGCCAGTCTTCGGCTTTGGGCACGGTTCGACCTTGGTCATCAACGGAATAATGAAAGCCCGGTACGTGACCGGTGATGCGCGCTAATGCACCCGGAGACGCGGCGACGATAGTTTTATATCCAGCGCGCGTGGCGAATGTACGGTAGGCTGTTTCGACGCGGTGGGTATGTCCATAAAGCGTGCCGGTGTCTGCCTCTTTTAGATACTTTGCTGCATTCGATCCGCCCTTGGCAACGTTTGTTCCATGAGTCGCTTTTAAGTTGTCATTCAACCAATAGGCGGCATTTGGGTAACCGTCAATATTTTGGATACCTAATTCGTCCATCCGTACTAAGTATCGAAGCGTCAGTACGGCCAATTCTTTTTCGGCATTTGCGCGGCGTAGTCCTAATAATTCGGCTGCATCTTTGCGTATGTATTTATCCATGCGCATTTCGTGATTACCGGAAATTGCAACGATTTCAGCATTAGGTGCATTGGCACGGGTTTGAGCAAGAAAGCTGTGGTAGCGGTCAATGCTCGCTTGGGTAGAGTTGGCCCAGTCATTGCGTTGCTCGAAACGACTCATCGACGCCAGGTCTAGCATGTCACCCACAAACACAATGCGATCTGGCATTAATTCGCGGACAGCAATTTGCGCCATCGACATCGCTGTTTCATCGTGGAATGCTTCTACGCCGCGAAATCCAATTTGTGCGTCGCCCATTACTAATGTCAGTTCGTCGTGGCGTTGCGGTCGTTTGCGACGGGTTGGTGAAATTTTTGTTGGTGCTGCCCGGGACACGAACGTCTTTTCACCTACATCTGGCGGCAACGGTCGAGTTTTGACTGAATGTTTATGTAGCGTATGGATATGGGCATTGCCCTCGTTGTCTTTGGTCACTGTCTGCCATGTTCCGTCAATTTCACTTACCAAATTGCCGTCTTTCACGTATTCTGATTTTGATTGTTCCATACAGTCCTTCCCTGTTATGATGCCATTTTCCTATAAATTCTATACATATACAGCCGATTAAAACCGACTCATAGCGCGTTGAGTCATAAGCGGTTTAGTCACATCGTATCGACTAGCCATAGACGGAATATTACGGCCCTGTTATGATGATCTTGCAGTATGAATTAGACACTAAATATAGGCGGTCTCGACATGTTCAACACGCAACCCATGCATCATATCCAAAAGACAATCCTCGGCAATCTTGCCCGTTCCTCGCCGTTGAGGTTTACGCAGTTGCAACCGCCGCACATTCCCAACAATACGTTTTCATATCATCTAAAGAAATTATTAGAAACAGGCTACATCGTTTCAACAATTGACGGGTATGTTGTCACGCGCAAGGCACTTAAAACTTTGTCATATAGTGATCCAAGCGAAAAACGCATGTCACATCCAGTTAGCTTGACTATGGTATATGTAACTAATACTAAAAACGAAGTGCTGTTGTTAAAGCGGAACAAACAGCCCTTCAAAGATTTGTTTGGATTACCTGCCGGATTGATTCATGGTAACGAATCTGTTGAGTCAGCGGCTCGCCGCGAGCTATATGAAAAAACCTCGATATTAGCCGGCGTCGGAACATTACGCGCACGCGGAGTGTTGGATTTTCGCTATCAACAACGGGAATCTAATGATATATTTTTTCACGGGCTCGGGTTTATTTATACCCACGAATGCACAGACGATACGTTTACTAGTGATGTCAATGATCAGCGCCAGCTATTGTGGTCAAAACTTGATCATTCAGATATTTTGCCGGAAGTATTTGAAATAGCGGAAATTATTCATCAGAACAAATTTGACATCAGCTCGGTCGATTTTGAGGAGCCTGTTTAGTAGATTCAAAAGTGCGCGCCTTATTTTTTGATGGTGACAGGAATAGCGTTAGACGCAATATCGTGCCACTGTGTACTATCATTGTATATTCCAGTGGCTACGACGGCCCAATCAATATCGTCCGTGTCATCCCAACTTATTTCACCATCAGCGTCATTTGACGGAGCTTTGATAGTAAACTCGTCTTCAAATTCCCGTGTCTGGCCGGGCGCAAGCGTGACTGTTGTCATCGCCATACCGCATAAACGCATCGGGGATATTCGAGTGTCATTCAAAAATGCATCCGGACCTATACACGTACTGCTAAATTCAAATGACAAATCAGCGAGCCTGGCATTGCGTACGGTGGTTCGTAGCTTTAATTTGTCCCCGTATGTATAAGCAGGTTGTTCGTCTAGAATTGTAAGGGTGACTAGCGCACCTTTTTTCGCAAGCACAGGCATCGTAGCGGATTCCGGTGTATTATTGGTAGTACTAGGATTATGTCTGCTGACAAAAACAGCCAGGATTCCATATGTTATTAAGCCTGAAATAACAACAACCGACAGTGAAATGGCAACATTTTTTACGTTCATAACTTAATAGTAGCATATGCGCTTTGGTATATATTATCGATACATATTCAGAAATGATATTCATCGTCATCAAAAAAGACTTCTGTGGAAGTCTTTTTTGATGAAAGAGTAAATTGGTTATTCTTCTGCTGGACATAGCTTTGATTGACGAGCTTC
>JAQGGY010000030.1 GCA_028289095.1 Candidatus Saccharimonadota bacterium | reverse complement strand
ATTCTAGGCGGCATGGTCGTGCGCTATGGTAGCCGAGTATTTGATTGGTCATTTAGGCGTCAAATCCTTGCCGCCCGCAATAATTTCCCCGAGGTACTGCGCCGTGTTTAATAACGCCACCTTCCAGCGTCTCGTCGAAGCCGACAATCTGACTGGTGAAGTCGTGGCGGTCAACAGCTTTTTGATCGAAGTTAAAGGCCTAGACGGCGTGCGCCTGGGCGCCCAAGTCTTGTTCGAAGACGGTCAACGCGGTATGGTGCGTGAAGCATATGGTGACAAGGTCATATTATTTAACGTTGATTCTGAAAAAATGGCCGTCGGAACATTGGCCGTCGTCGAAAGCGACATGCTCAGCATTCCCGTCGGCAAAGGCCTGATCGGTCGCGTCGTTTCACCAATGGGCAAACCGCTTGATGGCAAAGGTCCAATCAAATCATCGGCTACATCTGGTATTTTTAACCCTGCGCCAGGTATTATGGCCCGCAGTATGCTAAACGAGCAATTAGCGAGCGGCGTATCTGCCGTTGATAGTTTTTTTCCTATTGTCCTAGGCCAGCGTATCGCGATTATTGGTGATAGCAAATCTGGTAAAAGTACCTTTTTAGGCCAACTCAGTGCCAATCAAGATGGCACGAAACGCATCGCCGTCTATGTCCTGATTGGCAAACGTAAAGTCGATGTCGAGCGTCTGCTGGCAGAATTAAACGCATCTGGCGCCATGGAACACACTATCGTTGTCCTGGCGGATATCTTTGATTCATTAACCCAGTCCTACCTTGCGCCCTACGCAGCATGTGCTATGGCTGAATACCTGTGGTACGGCGGCGAAGACGTCATTATTATGTACGACGACCTCAGCAGTCATGCCGAAGCCTACCGACAGCTTTCACTACTACAGGAAGTCGATCCAGGCCGCGATTCATACCCTGGCGATATTTTCTATGCACACTCTAGCTTGCTGGAACGCGCTGGTAAATTATTATCCAACGGCAAAACCCTGACGTCACTGCCAGTCGTTTTGGCGCCAAACGATGACATTACTGCCTACCTTTCAACCAGTATTATGTCCATTACCGATGGTCAGATCATCTTTAGTTTAAGTATTTTCCGCCAGGGTATGCGCCCTGCGGTCAATTCAGGACTCTCCGTCTCGCGCGTGGGTGGACAAGCGCAGACCAATCGACAAAAACGATTGTCGAGCACCTTATTTAAGACGCTCGCAAAATACAAACAAGCCGAAGAATTTTCACACTTTAGTTCCCAGCTTTCCAAAGAAACCATGATCGACCTGACGCTAGGTAAACACATTCACCAAGCGTTGCAGCAGCCACCCGAAGAACGACTATCGTTGACTGAACAGCAGTTATTACTCGAAACAATTATGTTAAGTGGCGGTGAAATGGAAATTGACGTGGTCGGCTTAAAACAGTCAGTGAAAAAAATCAGTAAAGAGATCAAAGATGAAAAGGATTTCGATCATCATGAGGCCCAGCTACTGAAAAAGCATGGCGCTGAGCCGTTGGCTGAAAAACCGGCCGAGGACGCAGCAAAACAGCCCGAAGGAGCCACCAATGCGGCGAGCTAGTGCGATTGAAAAAGAGACGGAAGAAATCACCACTGTCAAAGATTTGACGGCGGTGTTTGAAAGCCTTGCCAGCACCCAGGTGGCAAAGGTAAAAACAAAGGTTGAACTATCAAAAAGCTTTTTCGAATTATTATGGAAACGCTACAGCTCTATCCGTGTCGACCCAGCCACTCGTATCACAAACCGTGCCCTGGGCGACAAAGACGCGCGGCAAGTCTTCGTCGTCATTTCAGCAGAAGCCGGATTAAGCGGTGACATTGACCAACGCCTCGTGGGCACAATGCAAAAAGATTACGACCCCGGGACGACAGATATTATCGTTCTAGGATCCCACGGTGCCAGCCAATTGTCCCAGCGCGGCATTTCGTATGTTCGCTTCTTTAAGATTCCTGAATCAGATGAATACATTGATGTCACCCCTGTTATTGAAGCGCTCAAGCCATATACTAAAATCGTCGTATACTACGAAGAATACGTTTCATTGGGTGTGCAAAACATTCGGTCAATCGACCTGATTTCAAGCGTTCGTGACATGAGCGAAAATGCCGACGAAGATACCATGACTGCCGAAGATACGATTTTTGAACCCTCGCTTGATGACATCGCTGATGAAATGGAAGTCACGATGATGCGCCTGGCACTCAGTCAAACAATCCTCGAATCCAGCCTTGCCCAATCAGCCAGCCGCTTTAATGCCATGGCCGTCGCTAAAAAGCGTGCCAACGAATTAATTGGTGACTTTATGCTAGAATTTCACCGAGCAAAGCGCTCCGAAAGTGACCGACGGTTGCGCGAAGTTCTGATCAGCCTTAAAAAGAAACGTAAAGCAGCAGGAGAAGCACAATGACCACCGCCAGTAAAACATCTACCGGAGAATACGTCGGCGTTATCAAGTCCCTTCGTGGTTTGATGGTCGAGGTTGAAATACTTGGCGAACGGCCTGATGCCAAAGAACTACTTATTGTCGAAGGCTATCCAGAAGTATTCGTCGAAGTCAGCTACTTTAAATCTGGCAAAGCCATTTGCCTAAACCTTGCCAACAGCCAAGTGTTGCGCTGTGGTCAAAAAATGTCACGCAGCCATACCAAAGTCACCGTTCCCGTCGGCCCGAAAACAATGGGACGCGTCTTTAACGCCCTTGGTGAGCCCCTCGACGAAGGTGCGCCCGTCAATGATATCCGCCGATCAATTACCGAACCAACCGGTACAAAAAGCTACCGCAGCAGCCAAAAGCTTGAACTGCTCGAAACGGGCCTAAAAGTCATCGACTTTATGACCCCCTTCGTCAAAGGACGAAAAATCGGCGTGGTTGGTGGTGCCGGTGTCGGCAAAACCGTCCTAACGATGGAAATGATTCACAACGTCACCCAAAGCAAACAAGAAGGTTCTAGTAAGTCCCTATCTATCTACTGCGGTGTTGGTGAGCGTATCCGCGAAGGCAACGAATTATACGAAACACTTAAGGACACCGACGTCCTAAAAAACACTGTCATGTTCTTTGGGCAAATGGACAGCACGCCGGCTATCCGCTCTATGGTAGCGCCCGCAGCCGCGACAGCTGCCGAATATTTCCGTGATGAAGAAGGTCGTGACATTTTGTTTTTCGTCGATAATATCTACCGCCACATTCAAGCCCTCACCGAACTGTCGACAAACCTTGGATTGATTCCATCCGAAGGTGGCTACTCGCCATTGGTCTTTTCCGAACTGCGCCGTCTACAAGACCGCCTTAGTTCAACCGAACAAGGCACGATTACATCTGTCCAAGCCGTCTACATCCCCGCAGACGACCTTTCAGACCCTGCCGTCCAGGCTATTTCCCAGCAGCTAGATTCTGTCCTAGTGCTTTCGCGTGCCGTCGCCGAAACAGGCATTCGCCCTGCTGTCGATCTGCTAAAAACAACTTCGTCGCTATTAACCCCTGAAATCGTCGGCGAACGTCACTATCGTTTAGCCGGAAAAGTACAGTCCATCATGCAAAAATATGATTCGTTAAAAAACATCATCGCCATTGTCGGCGAAAACGAGCTGTCACCTGCGGATCGCATGGATTATCAGAATGCTAAAAAGTTAATTACTTTCTTTAACCAAGATTTCTCGGTCGCTGAAAAGTTTAGTGGTCGTCCTGGCGAATACTTTACGCTTGAACAAACGTTGAATGGTATCGAAGAAATCCTGACAGGCAAATCCGTCGATGAAAAGAAAGAAAAAACTAAAGAAAAACCAACAGCCAAACAGCCCGCCGATAAAGAACCAGCGAAAAAATAATCATGAAACAGCCCGACACTACCGCGCCATTAAATGTCATTGCCCGCTCGCCGTTCAATGTCTATTACGAAGGCCCGGCACAGGTGCTTTCCGCGGTAAACAGAGTCGGACCTTTTGATATTTTGTCAGGTCACGCAGATTTCTTTTCCGTACTCCGCCCGGGTGAAATAGTCATCGAAACTAAAGACGGCATCGAACCAGTCAGCTTTATGATTAATAACGGGATTATTACTGTGCGTGACAATGAAGTCTTGTTATTTGTCGATATGTAATCGTTGATTACTGCATGACCATATAGTCAAATGCGTATCCGGCACCAGACAGGCCGCTAGTGATTGAACGTACGCCGATACTAAACCCGCCAGGGTTACGGCTTATATACAGGTCATCAACCGGACCGCCTACTGCGGTGACAACTACTCGTGGTGTCGAGCCATAGTTCTGCCTGAACGCTACATTAGCAATAACTCCACTTCGACTGGCGTTCGAACCAAGGTTAACTGCAACCGTACCCGCTGCGTCGTTGCCGCTGATAGAAACCGTGTCCGCACCGCTTAATGCCGCACCGCGTCCTACGCTGATTGCTGCACCTCGGGTAATAATATGTCCGCCAATCGTGAGCGTTGTGTCTGACACCAGGCTACTGGCCTGGAACGAACGCGCCGATAACGTTCCACCGACAGCTAAACTGCCAGATACGTTCAGGTTATTATTTACAGTCATTAATTGACTGACAGTAACCGGCCCCTGCAATCTCGTCGCGCCGACGACGGCGAGGTCACGGCGCAGGTTCATATTTGTTACCGTACCGTCGCCGTTAACGTTTAGTTGGCTTAATGATGTGTCGCCCGCTTCTAATTTTGCCAGGCTTGCGTCGTTAGCGGTAAATTTACTATTTAATTTCAGTTCGCCGGCAACACTGACATCACTGCCAATCACGACGTCGCCATTAAAGCGCGAATTCGGATTGACGACTAGTTCGGTACTAGAATTACCAACTGGGTTGCGACTTACCCCTAACGAGTTAAGGACACCAGGACTAATTGTGACTTCACCCTGAGCAGCGCTGTTTGTATCCTCTGCCTGGCCTTTAACGACGAAGGTAATAATACCAGCATTGATTGCTAGTACCGCGACAACAACCGACAGACCGGCAAATGTCGCCTTATGGCTAGGTCGATACGTCGTGTGACGATTACGCGTGGCAAGCTTTGGTTTGGCTGCGGCCGTGTCCGAACTCGCAGTCGCAGATGACGTGTCCTTATGCGCCTGAGGCCGCAGCTCTTCGGGAGCTGGCGGCTCTGATGATGTATTTTTTGTGTCAGAAGGTTGGCTGGTCATTTCGTACCTTATTTTACTTCTCTACAGTATATCGCTTAACCTTAACCGAAGCAAACTATTCTTGCCATTAGCGCGATTAACTTGCAAATTTATTCTATTTCATCGACAATATAAAACATGTCAAAGAGATTAGCGGGATGGGCAGGACTATTTTTGATGGGGGCATATTGCGTCATTTGTACAACATCTGTTGCCTATGCTAATGTCCCCCAATCTAACAGTTATCGGTTCGACGAAAGCACGGTCGGCTCTGGTGGCCTGATTCAGTCAAACTCGGCCAATTTTCAAGCAACCAACGCTTCTGGCGACTTGGCTGTAGGTAATTCTGCATCTGGTAATTTTCAAGTAGATTCTGGATCCAAAACAACCAACGACCCTACCCTTGCCTTTGCAATCAATACCGCCGATGCCAATTTTGGCAGCTTTTCTGCCAGCACCCCTACGGTTGCAACGGCCACTTTTTCTGTCGCTAATTACACCGCATACGGATATGTCGTACAACTTGCTGGTAGTCCGCCAACCAATGGCACGCATGTTATCGATCCATTAACGACCGCATCAACATCACAGACTGGCATCGAACAATTCGGTGTTAACGTGGTTGCTAATACTCTGCCAGTATCAGTGGGTGCCAACCCAAACAACGGACAGTTCGGTTTTGGCGAAGCAGCGCCCAACTATAATACATCGAACTCGTACCGTTATGTTAGTGGTGACACCATCGCCAAAGCCCCTAAAAGCTCTGGATTAACTACATACACCCTTAGCTACCTTGTGAACGTTGACAGCCTTACACCTGGCGGTCAATATACAAGTGATCAAACAATAGTCGTTACTGGCACGTATTAAATCGTATTCCGGTTACTTGCTTTTATCTAGTATTATGATTTATAAATTTTGTCATTAAAATTTATTGACACACCATACTGCTCGTGTTATTCTTCGTGTAAAGCTATTAAAAACAAATAAAACTTAAAAACGAAATAAATACAAAAAAATGAAAAACCACCACAAGTCATTTACCCGTATATTCAGCGCATCTATTTTAGTCGCGGCTATATTAGTACAAACATTCCAAGCATCAACCGTATCGGCCGCTCAGATTACCAATCGTAAACTAACCCTCATCGGTGTTGGCACCAACGGTGGTTCAAAGCCGAATGTCGCAGCAAATCATTTGTTCAATTTTACTCTTGCTGGTGGCACAGATACTGGATCAATTAAGTTCCAATATTGTACGACGGCCGCACCCGTTGCTGGCGGTATAGACTGTAATCTCCCTGCCGGCACCGTCACTACCGGCTCAACGCTTGGGAGCGAAACAGGCGCGACAGGATTTACAAATATCGACAATAGCACCAACGGCACGACAATTATCAGCCGAACATCTGCATCTGCAGCTTCAGGTGCTGTTGCATATCAACTAAACAATGTCATTAATCCAAATACTAACACGACATTCTTCGTTCGAATATCGACACATAATGCCCTAGATGGCACGGGCGCAGCAATCGACAGTGGTACAGTTACTGCCGCGACGACCAATCCCATCGATCTATCGGGCACCATGCCAGAATCACTTGTCTTTTGTGCAGCTGAAACGATTGGACTGAACGGCGGTGTCCCTGATTGCGCAACAGCAACCGACGCGACAATTGCCTTCAACCAACTCTTCTCGCCTACCGACACAGCAACAGCCAGCTCGCAATTAGTCGCCTCGACCAATGCAGGCGCTGGTTACGCAATCGCCGTACATGGCACGACGCTAACATCAGGATCGAATACTATTTCACCTATCGGTGCGACTGCAGCAGGAATCCGTGGTGTCAGTCAGTTCGGCCTTAACCTAAAAGCAAACACGACTGCCACATCTACCACACCAGTCGGTGCCGAAGTTGCCGTAGCCTCTAACGGTACAAACTACCGTGGCCAAGCATCTGATGACTATAAAGTAATAGATAACTTCAAATTTGTCAGTAGTAATATCATTGCAAACAGCGCCAGCAATGGTAACGATCTAGACGCGATCGACACCCCAGGTGGATCAGACGCCCAAATCTTTACCGTATCCTACATGGTGAACGTACCTGGTAGCCAACCTGCTGGTACCTATACAACTACCCTGACCTACATCTGTACGCCAACATTCTAGTGTAAGATATTTCACAATTTCATTGACTGGCAATTAGCGCTTATGCTACAATCCAGTCATGAGATTGAGTGGTAAATTGCTTAGCCGACGGCTAGCACTGAGTGGAGTATTAGTATTAGCTACAATTAGCTTTACTTTCCAGGGCAATACTGCCTATGCTGCACAAATTACTCAACGTAGTCTTACCCTTGAGGGTGTTGGTACTGATGGTGGCTCAAAGCCAAATGGCGTCGTTAATCACTTCTTTCAATTTAGCGTCCCTACGACGGGTACCGCAATTGGGTCAATCAAGTTCGAATATTGTACGACTGCGACAGGCGGCCCTTGCGTAACACCTACGGGGCTTTCTACGACATCAGCAACTCTTATGAACGAAGGCACTAACGCATCGGGATTCAGTATTGATAATGCCGTCCAAGGTGTTCCTGTCCTTAAACGCCTTAGTGCATCCACTCCCGGTGGCGCTGCTTTAAGCTATCGTATAGGTGCAGTAACCAACCCAACAGCAATTAATACATCATTTTTCGTCCGCATCAGTACGTATACAAGCCTTGACGGTACTGGTACTGCAATTGATACTGGCACAGTAACTGCCAGCACTGCACGCGCAATCGAACTAACCGGTACCATGCCTGAATCATTGATCTTTTGTACAGGAGCAACTGTCACTGTAAACGGTGGCGGCGTACCAGACTGCACAACAGCAACCACTGGTGCTGTTGTATTTAATCAGCTGTTCTCACCTACCGACACAGCCACAGCCACCTCGCAAATGGCCGCATCTACGAATGCGACCAATGGCTATAGCATTACCGTTGCTGGTACGACACTGACGTCTGGTTCCAATACCATTCCGGCAATGGCCGCGACAGCTACGCCAGTTCGTGGTACAAGTCAATTCGGCATGAACCTGAAGGCTAATACTACAGGCGTGTCTACCGTTGCCGTTGGTACCGAAGTAGCACCAGTATCGAACGGCACTGACCTTCGTGGTCAAGCATCTACAGATTATCGTGTTGTTGATCAGTTTAAATTTGCGAGTGGCAACCCTGTTGCTGCCAGTGATTTTAATACACCTGGACCAACAAACGCACAGATTTTTACCGTATCATACATCGTTAACGTAGCGGGTAGTCAGATTGCCGGTTCATACGCCACAACCCTAACCTACGTCTGCACACCTACTTTCTAGTCTATGAAGCAGCATGCAACATCCACCATCATTGGCGTCGGCATATTTACATTAGTTGCCGTCTTATTCATTCCTGTCGTTGACGCCATGGCTATTCAGACTGGCCAACAAGAGGAAAGTGGTCAAGCACTTGAAATCGCTCCGCCGGTATTAAATCTGACTGGCAATCCAGGGCAAGTATTAAAAACACAGATTAGTTTGCGCGACGTTTCAAGCGGCGCATTGCTTGTCACCGGTGAAGTGAATGACTTTACTGCCAGCGGCGAAGATGGCACGCCCAAAATTATCATGGAAGAAGGCGAACCTAACCCGTATTCATTAAAATCATGGATCGCACCATTGCCGCAGCTACTGCTACAGCCGCGTCAGATCGAAAACTTGCCTGTTACTATTCGTATCCCAGCCGATGCTGCACCTGGTGGTTACTATGGTGTCGTTCGATTTACCGCTTCCGCGCCTGAACTTGACGGACAGGGTGTGTCATTATCAGCCAGCCTTGGTGCGCTGATTTTACTGCGCGTCAATGGCGATGTCAAAGAAGATCTAGCAATCGAGGAATTCTCCGTAGCAACGCCAGGCGGTACGGTAAAATCAATGTTCGAAACGACACCACTAGTGTTCGCACAACGTATTAAAAATAACGGTAATATTCACGAGCAGCCAGTTGGGCAAGTAGTCATTAGTGACATGTTTGGTAAAAAAATTGCTGGCGTGAATGTCAATTTAGAGCGAAGAAATATATTGCCACAAACTACTCGTAAATTTGAGCAGACATTGGACAAATCTGTTCTGGGTAACAAGAAATTATTTGGTAAATATACCGCAACACTTACTCTGACATATGGGGATAAAAAGCAAACCGTTACAACAACAAAGATATTCTGGGTCATCCCATACACCTTGATCGGCTCTGGCATCATCATCCTTATCGGTGGATTCCTAGCACTGCGATTCATGATCAAGCGCTACAATAGCCACATTATCAATCAGGCAACCAAATCAAAAGCCAAATCTAAGACTAAGTCAAAAAAATAGTTCACTAGCGACTTCTATCCTTACCGTGCTCATCCTTCCACTAATTCATACCCGGTATATGCTATAATATTGCTTATGTTAAAAGGGCTGAAACTTAGTCATCACCACCACAGCGGACTGCTGCGACCCCACGAACATACATCGTACTTGCCGCTCGGCCTTATCCTACTTGGTGTCGGATTTATTTTGATTGCGTATTCCGCATCTGCAGCCAGCCCACCCCCCCAAGGCGGCTCGATTGGTATAAATGGCACAATGCCCGGCAAACCCCCAACCGTTGCTGCAACTATTAAAACGCCAGTGAACGGCCAGCGATTCAGCACGACACCAGTGACCGTATCTGGTACCTGCCCACCTGATACGTTAGTGGAGCTATTCAAGAACGATATCTTCGCAGGTTCGACACCATGTGCAGTGGGTGGAACATATACTCTTGATATCGATTTACTCATCGGTCAAAACATCCTCGTTGCACGCGTCTATGACGCGCTAAATCAAGCCGGACCGGACTCAAATGCAGTGACGGTGTTTTATGATGCACTGCCACCACAAGCTGGCGCGCTGACACCACTAGACTTTGGAGGGGATCAACTATTACTAAACACGGATGCGGTATTCCGTGGCGTTTTCCCTGACAAGGAAATGCAGATGCCGCTAGATATTCTAGGCGGCACGCCCCCATACGCTATCAACGTTCAATGGGGTGATTCAACTAACAAAGTTATTCCACGCAATGACAACCTGACATTCAATGCGATGCACATCTATAAAAAGCCTGGAACCTATCAGGTATCGATCCAAGCAACTGACGCCGCTGGCCGCGTGGCTTTTTTGACCGTCGCCTCTATCGTGAATGGTCAACCTGCTATAGTCAATTCCACAACAGGATCGACGAACGCGACAAACACACTATTAGTCCTATGGCCATTGTATGTTGGCGCATTTGCTGTTGTAGTGAGCTTTTGGTTAGGTGAGCGACGCGAGAAGCAAATCCTGATGAAGCGTGGCATGATTATAGCGTCATAACTGGCAAAAAAATACCCCCTTCTTATCTGTCATTACCCTTGTAAAAATCACCTATTGCCTTTATGCTTAGAGCAGATAAATAGCGTGTGTGAGATGGTAAGCTTTTATCTTTAATGGGTAGAAAAATATACAAAAAATGTACACAAAAGTGTTTCAGGTGAACCGCAAGTTACTAACATTTGTGCTTTCGTTAGGCATAGCTCTTAGTTGTGCTTTTTTTGTTAGTAATTCAACACCCGCCCACGCCGTTGCTGGTGTTAGCCAGCAAATCAACTTTCAAGGTCGTTTGTTCAACGCCCAAGGGGCAACCGTCCCTGATGGCAACTACAATATTCAGTTTAAAATCTACCAAGATGGCGATGGCCAAACGGTCGGCAACACAACAGGTTCACCTGCAGGCGTTCTAAAATGGACCGAAAGCCACCTAAATGTCAATGCAAAAGGTATCGTCGTCAAAAATGGCTATATGTCCGTCCAGTTAGGCTCGGTCACTGCTTTTGGCTCATCTGTTGATTGGAATCAGGACACATTGTGGCTATCGATGAACATTGCCAATACCAATGCCACTTGTACGCCGTTCACCTCATGTAGCCCTGATGGCGAAATGATCCCTATGAAACGCTTATCGTCCACGCCATTTTCTTTAAACTCCGGCTTGCTTGGTGGCTTATCAAGTGCGCAGTTTTTACAGTTAGCGCAAGGTGTACAAACTGACGCGTCAACCAATACCAGCAGTATCTTTATCAACAAAACCAACACCGGTAATTTACTACAGCTCCAATCCGCTGGATCTGATGCATTATTGATCACAAATACAGGTAACTTTACCTTTGGCGCCAATGCCGACCATACGTTATCGGTGGCAACTGCCGCGGCCAGTACAGCAGGTAAAATAATGACCGTTACAGCTGGAGCGGCTGGCACTGGCGCAGGTGCGCTAACTGGCGGCAACTTGGTATTGCAAGGTGGCGCGGGCGGCGGCACTAATGGTAACGGCGGCAACGTCGCTATTGATGCTGGGCTGAAAAACGGCGCAGGTTTGGACGGGACGATTAGCATTGGTAGCAGCCACGCCAGCACGATTCAGATCGGTAACTCTACCCTAGCAAGCGGTACGCAAACCGTCAACGTTGGCAATAACAATACAACTGGCGGCACGACAAATGTTGTCATTGGTGCGGGCGGAGCAGCCACAGGCGGCACCACTACACTACAAGCTAAAGGCAACATTACTCTTGCCACCAACGGCACGACACGAGCGACATTCGACAATACTAACAGCCTTTACTTAGGCAATGGTGTAACGGCAGCCACGCCAAATAGCTTTACGATTAACGGTACAGCCAGCAGCACGACCACAGTCGCTGGTGGTTCGATTACTATCCAAGGTGGCAATGCGACCGTCGGCAACGCCAATGGTGGCTCGATTACGTTATCCGGCGGTGCCGGCATCGGCACCGGGGCGAATGGCCTTATCGTATTAACAACACCAACGTTTTCAACCACGACTAATGACGCCAACTGTTACACAGGAGGCGCGTTAGTCACAAATAGCTGTACGATCGCTACGGCATCAGTTAATAATTCGGCTGCTATTTTAGTTGGATTTAATCAATTAGGCCAAACAGCTACATTACCTAACCCGACTATCCTAACGGCTGGTCGTATCGTCTATCTGACTGCCGCTAATGGCTCCAGTGACTTTACCGTGTCAGTTAACGGTGGTGGTGTTGGTAATCTAATCTCGATGCGTCAGAATACCTCAGCAACGATGATCTGGAACGGCACCGATTGGACAGCGGCCGGCGCATCCAGTTCGACTACCCTACAATCAGCCTACGACAACACATTGCAAAGTGCCGGTGGTGCCGAACTGATCGTCAGTAAAACATCGACAACTAACGGGTTTACTATTCGAGATAGCTCAACGGCGCCAGTCAATGGTACATTACTAAGCGTTCAAACCGCATCAGCTGCCGTATTATTTTCAGTCAACAGCAACGTTACCGAATACTCATCAAATAGCGGCATCGAAACCCCAGGCAGTGGCGGCGCAGCTACCTTTCCAGCAAGCACATGGAGTTCACTAGGCGCTGCCACAACCAGTCGCTATACGACCGCCGGTAATTTTATTGCAACCGGTCAGGCATCTGCAGTAGTTGTCACAACGACGGCCGCTAACGATGGTATTAAAAATACACTTACTGGCGCATTAACACCAAATAATCACTACAACGTTTCGTTCGCCGCACGTTTATCCGGCGGTACATTCACTGATATGAATGTGTACTATTCTGTCGATGGAATCGCAGCATCAGTTGCTTGTACGACAGCTCAAGCTGTAAATACTAGCCTTTGGACTAAAGTAAACTGTGCATTTACCGCTCCAGCCAGTGGCGTCACTAGCAGTAATGCGATCCTGATCAGACAAACTGGTAGTGGCACGCAGCGCACGTTTTATGTTGACAACCTAAGTGTTGCGATTGCAGCGGATTATAACTACGCAACCGATGGAAGCGTCGTTGATGACATCAACTTTGTAACCAACTGGTCTTCGGTGTCTACCGGTACTGTCAGCCGCAGCACCACTGTCGGCAACGACGCTAGTGACAGTGCGCAAGTTATAACAACTGGCACTGGCCAGGGTGTTCGCAATAAGCTAGCGATTAATCCACTGCCTAACACCCTATATCGTGTTACCGCCTACGCCGCAAGTGCCACCAGTTTGAATAACTTTACCATCCGATATACACGAAATGCCGGTGCAAGTCTGACCAGTTGTGCGGATTACAATACGCAAACAGTTTCAACAACCCTGACTACCTTTACACAAATCACCTGTTATATCACGACAGATTCTACCGCGGCGACTGATCCATACATTTACTTTACGCAGACCGATGCGACACCCCGTACGTTTTATGTCGATACATTCTCGATGACATTATCGTCAAATGCGACGCCGAACGTTCAAATTGGTGGCGGTATCAACGGTGGACCAGCTACATTGCTAACACTTGACCGAGGAGCCTCAGCCCCGATCGCAAGTAATAACGATGCGCTGTTAGGATCTATGTATTACGATACCAGTCTTGGAAAACTGCAGTGTTACGAAGCAGACGGCTGGGGTGCTTGTGGGTCATCCCCTGATAATGTCGTGACCATTTCACCGGAATACACAAACGCTGTCATGCATGGAACCGGTGTCGGTACGATGACATCAGATATTTGTTCTGATACACTCAACCTGAATGATGGCTCATCCGGCCAATCAATAGTATGCGGCGCGAATGAAACATTCAACTTTTATAAATGGACATCACCACAGGCAAGCGCACAAACATATTCAATATTCGTCACGTACCAATTGCCGACAACTTTTAAAAGTTTTGCATCAGGTCAAACATCGATTATGGGACGCACTGACAGCGCCAACTCATCCGTTCAGTACCAGATATACAAAAATGATCCAAGCACCGGTATGACCACTTGCGGGTCAGCCGTTTCAGTCGCTAGCGGCAACGTCACATCCTGGCGGACAGGCATCGCTTCCGGTGCAGCCGACCCATCAACATGTGGCTTTGGCGGTGGTAACAGTATTGTATTCAAGATTAGCGTTAGTGCAAGTCAGAATGCAAATGCCTATGTCGGTAACCTTAACTTCACATTTAGCAACAGGTAATGCGACAGATAATGAAATATAAAACTATACACGCCCTACTTCTTGAATTACACCATCGGCTTAATGGTATTTTCCTGCCCATTAAAAACGTGGTCAAACAATTCTTTCACTCTAAAATCGCCCGGTCAACACATAAAACACTACGACGCATCATCCCGCAACGAATGCAAACAGCACTGCGCCCATATACGAAGAAACGCCGCGTACGGATAGGTATCATGGCTGCTGTAGGTGTGATTTTACTGTCTGAAATGTACGTCGTCTTGCAACCTCTATTCATTCAGCATACCTACGCGCTCGGATCGGCCGGTTCATTGCTACCTGCAGTCAATGAATCATTGGCGAAAAAACTTACTTATGACGCTAATTCGCAGACGTTTAATTTTAATAATGGCCAAAGTCTTCCTAGCGCCGAATCATTACAGACTGGTTCTCAGCAAGTATCCGCCATCGCGCACAAAGATCCTGCGAAAGGTGTGTCTGTTTCTGACCCAGTCAATAAGATTGATTTTAGCCTGACGCCAAAATTTAGCATGCTTGATGGCGAGCAAGACGGTAACCGTATCGTGTACCCACTCACGAATGGTATGGGCTGGTCAGTGTATGCCATGCAAGCAACAGGAGTTAAAGAAGACATAATTCTAACTCATACCAATAGCGACGAAATGACACTAGACTACACACTTGGGCTGGGTGATGGCATGATTGCGCGGTTGGAAGCCGATGGCGGTATCGGTGTTTACGGTAATAAACTTTTTAGCGGTAGTATATCTACAGGCTCCGAAAAGGACGCTGAACTTTTACAAAAAGCCCGCAAAAATTCAGAAAAAGATACCCTGCTATTCACCATTCCTCGTCCTGTCATTGTCGAAGCAGATAAACAGCAATCTGATGTAAAAGCCGTCTACCTTCTTAATGGAGATAAATTAAAAGTAGCCGTCACGGGCCTTGAAAAAGCACATTACCCGCTATCAATTGACCCGAGTATCTATGTCGCAAGCGCCCAACAGTTCATGTATGGCAACAATGAAACGAACATTAATTTCAATGTCGACAACCAATTGATTGAAAAAGGTCGTACAACTGGCGCTCGATTCGATACCTGGAATCCAACCACCAACCTTCCCGCCTCTTCTTGGGGAAACGGCGCAGTCGCAGCGGGTGGATATATATATTCAGTCGGCGGCATATCTTTTAATGGTCAGGTTTACAATACACAAGGCATCGATACATTTACTGTTCCTGCTGATGTCACTAGTATCACCGTTAAAATGTGGGGTGGTGGTGGCGGTGGTGGTGGCGGTGGCGAAATTGGCAACGGCTCTGCTGGTGGTGTAGGTGGCGGCGCTGGTTACATTACTGGAACAATAGCCGTTACTCCTGGTGAAGTATTAAATGTGTACGTTGGTGGTGGCGGTAGTGGCGGTACAAATCCAGGCGGAAGCAACATGGCAGGTGGCGGCGGTGGTGGTGGTGGTTATTCAAGCCTTTATCGTGGATCTACTCCTTTAACTATTGCGGCCGGTGGTGCGGGTGCTGGTGGTGGCGGAAGCCGAACCGGAGGCATTGGTGGTGCTGGTGGGGCGGGCGGTGGTGCAACTGGAGTCGCCGGTACGACGAGTGGTGGCGCTGGTGGCGGCGGTGGTGGCACCCAAAGTGCTGGTGGCGCGGCTGGTTCGGGTGGCAATAATCCTGGCACTGCTGGTAGTTCACTGACAGGAGGGCTTGGCGGCGATGGACGAACGGGTGCAGGCGCTGATGGTTCCGGTGCGATTGGTGGGCTTGCAACTGGTGGAGACGGTGGAGCGCCGGTTAATACTGAGCGCGCTGGTGGTGGTGGCGGTGGTGGCGGCTACTTTGGTGGCGGTGGTGGTTCAGGATCCGCACGCCGAACAGGCGCTGGTGGCGGCGGTGGTGGCTCTAGCTATGCAATCATCGGTGCTACATCAGTGACAAATACTGCCGGCAGCGGTGCAACGCCGGCAAACTCAGCAGACGCCTTTCGTAATGGCGCTGGTCAAGGTGGTGGCGCCGGTGGCGTTGGTGTTGCGGGAAGTAAGGGTGCCGACGGCCTGACTGTTATCACATATGGTAGTGGCGGCACTACAGCAACTCAATCCGTCAATTGGGCTAAATTTAATACGACAAACGGAACGATTGACAGCGCAAACCCTGGTGCTGGTACCTGTAGCGGCTGGTGTACGACCGCTGCATATAACCTGCCGCAGGCGCGTGCAAACTTTTCACTTGTGGCATACAATGGCTTTTTATACGCATTTGGCGGCACGAACACTGCCGACGCCCGACAAAATACCGTCTATATCACAAAACTTGGTTCCAATGGGGAGCCGCAGTTATGGCATCCGACAGATCCAAACAAAACTAATTGGTCTTACTGGTACCAGGATACCAACCTTAGTTCGGTGCGCGCATACACCTCGGCGGTGGCCTACAATAACCGCATGTACTTAATCGGCGGATTATCGACAAGTGCGGCTGTTAGCACCGTTGAAGTCGCTGATATTAATCCAAATGGAAAGCTTGGTAGCTGGGCTGCTTCTACATCACTCCCAATTAACCTATACGGCCATAGTGCGCAGGTATACAATGATCGACTGTACGTCCTTGGCGGCACGTCGAGTATTGGCGGCGCCTTATTAAACTCTGTCTATTACGTAAAAATCAACAGCGATGGCTCACTGAATAACTGGATACAAACTTCCAGCTTTAATACTGGACGCAAGACGGGAGGAGGCAATTTTTCAGTAGTTTGGGGTGGCTATTTATACATATCTGGTGGCTGTAGTGCTGTGAATGCCAGCGGATACTGTACGACCGTACGATCTGATACGCAGGTAGCCAGCATCAATGCTGACGGTAGCTTGGACGTATGGAACAATATGGGTGGCGTCACCGACCAGCGTATGGGCGCGAGTCTGATTGCGTGGCGTGATAGTATTTACGAAATTGGCGGGTGTTCGGCGCAGAACACGACAACCGGAGATTGTACTACAAATATGCTAAATACGATCAATTACGGCACAATAAACCAAGACGGTGATGCTTCGACCGTTGACCAGTCAGTAGCAAGCGGCACCGCGCCATGTAGCGGAGGAGCCCCGACCAGCTGTAACTTGCCAGGTTCGGCAACGGTAGGAAATATGCTATCGGCAGCAGTCATTACTAATGGATATTTGTATGTTATCGGCGGATGTACAAACAATGCCTGCTCCACGACAAGCAATGACGTCGTGTATGCATCGATATCATCAACAGGTATCATGACACGGCCAGCGACTTGCCCAGGAGGTGTCTACGTTGGAGGTACCTGGTGCAATGACACAACAAACCTACTCCCTAATGGGATTGCAGCAACAAGTCCGATTGTGTTTGGCGACCGCATTTATTTAGTCGGCGGCTTAAGTGGTAGCGGCAATACAAACACAATCCTTTACACGACGGCAAACAATGACGGCAGTGTCGGCGCATGGACATCACAGTCATTGACTGGATTAGGTGCCATCTCAGTATCATATCTATTCGCCTACGCACGCTCTAACCCCACAGCCGCAAGCACAAATCCAGGCAATCTCTATATCTTTGGCGGCTGTACAACTAGCTCGTCTGCCGGATGCACCGGTTATAGCCAAGGTGTCTATAAATGTAATATCCAGACGAGTGGTGCCGTCGCCGGCTGCTCGACAAGTGGCCAACAGCAGATTGGCATCGTGCCGGGTGATACGCAAGTTGGGCTGGGTATTATGAGTGGAACCGTCTATGCAAACTATATTTATTTGATTGGCGGCGTCACTCCTAACCAAGTCGACCTTGCTACCCTGCGTTACGCCAAGTTTGATAATAATAACAACGTCGTGTCTGCCAACGGCAGTGGTACATGGACAGAATCACCTAACGTAATGCCGACAGGGCGACGACGTGCGGCCGCCTTTGGATATAACGGCTATATCTATGTTGTCGGCGGATATGACGGCACCAGCGGCAGTGGTGTCTTGGCCGATATTGTCTTTATCAAGGTAAACGTCAGCGATGGCAGTTTAGGTAGTGCAAGTGAAGGATTTAAAGAATCAGCCGTAACTATTAATCAACGTTGGGGATTAAGTGTGCCAGTATCGAATTCATTCGCATACGTCATCGGTGGCTGTACCGCAGGTGCCAGCCCAGGCAGCTGTACAACTAGGACTGATGTTGTCCAGACATTCCAAATATACAACAACGACAGCGGCGCACCAGCGGGGTATGCAACTTCTGCTAACACATATACCACCAGTCCAAATCGAATCGGCGTCAGTAGTGCCATACTTAATGGCTATATATATGCAGCAGGGGGGTGTGTTAGCACGACCGATTGTATTAGTGCGAGTAACAACGTATCGTACGCGCCAATCGACGCCAATGGCGCTATCGGCACATGGTCAGCTGCGACAGGCTCATTGCCCGATGTCCGCGCATGGGGAAAATTAGAGACCGCAGGGGGTACACTGTACTACATTGGTGGTCAATCCGACACCGCCACCGATCGCAGATCCGAGATATATTATACTACCCCAGCATCTGGCAATGTCACTTCATGGAATACAGCAAGTAATGGTCTGCCAAGTGGCCGGACCAACTTCGCATCGGCGGTATGGAATAACCGATTGTACGTTATAGGTGGCGAAGGCACAGGTACGGGCTGTACGGGTAGCAATGTCTGCAACACCGTTTACATGAGCCCACAATTAACTGCAGGTGGGAATATTACTAACGCCTGGTCGACAGCCAGCACTTCTATTAATGTCGCACGCAGCGGCGCCACAGCTGTTGCCTATGCTAATAATCTATATGTATTTGGGGGCTTTGATGGGACGAATTACCTAAGTGACAGTCAATACTCACAATTAAACACCAGCACAGGCACCGCTGGCGGTTGGACATATTCGACAAGCCTTCCTGGGCCGCTCTCCCAATCTGAAGGCTTTGCCGCCAATGGCTATATCTATCTTGTCGGCGGACGTTCGTCGACTACCATATGCGACCCGATCACGCTTGCCGCACCAATCAGTGCCAATACGACCATTGCGTCTGGCAATAATCCAACCGGTATCGGTGAATGGTATGAAACAAACCAACGTTATACGGGCGCACGTTATGGGGCAGCGGCAGTATACAATGAAGGCAAAGCTTATGTATTAGGCGGCGGATGCGGCGCAACACTCACGTATGCCAGCCCAGCTACGCAACAAACCGCGTTATTATCCCAGCCGCAGGTTGCCAAATATTCAATTATGGTTGATACCGATAGTGATGTATTCCCAACTTCATGGTTACTAAATGGCCTCGACAACTCAATCGGTGCAAATTGGCAATTAAAATACCGTTCGATGACCAGTCCAACAACTTCTTGTACCTCACCTGCCATGACAGCCTGGGGACAAGAAACAAACTTCGGAAATGTCACTCTAGGCCTACCGGGTGTTTATACACCAAAGAATAGCGGCGGCGTCAGCACTAACTGTGCAAGGTACTACTACTTTAACACGACCGTCGACAGCTCCCAGGCTTTTGGATATCCAGATGACGTGACGCGTGGCCCAACAATTACAGACCTGACTCTACAATTTACTGCTGATCCGAGCAAACGCTTGATGCATGGCCGTACATTTACAGGTGGCCTGCAACAACCAATTGACACGCCATACTATGCGCAGTAGCAAGTCGTCAACGGTCTCTGGTATACTATAAGTACTATGGATGTACGCAGGAGGGGTAACAATAGGGTGACCGGCCATGGAAGCATGACTGATATTCGCATCCCCCGCCCTGTCCTCACACCAAAACTTGATCAGAACACGGCGGATTCCCCCACGCCCATAACTGTTGATTTACCAAAAATTGATGAACCAAAAACGGTAGCGCCGCTGGTTTTAGCTATTGCCGAAGAATTAACTGATACTGCAGATTCCACCAACCCAAAAAAAGCTCGTTTCTCTCGTTCGACTAAAATAACGACGCGAACAGTAGAGATTAGGTTAGCATATCCGACACTACCAACCCACCCAGCAGTCACGTCAATTAAAAATAAGGTTTCAGCCCTGCCGCGCAAAAAGCTTGTCACCGGTGGTGTATTATTCGCCGTCGCACTAATTGCATTTAGTGGATATTACTTAATCGGAAATCGGCAGGCCAGCGTCGCGGCAGATGATAGACCTACTCGCTCACCAAGCGAATTATTGCGCGGCACGCCCGATTACCCAACGCGGCTGCCGCATGGAAAAACAATTGACGACCTTGGGGGCTGGACATTAGTCAGCCCACCAGATCGCAATCCTGTCTATGCCTACGTCGACCACATCGACGATATCCAAATCAACGTTAGTCAACAGCCACTACCAGAAGATTTTCTTGCTGATACCGAAGAACAAATCGAACTCCTCGCTCGCGGTTATAAAGCAAGCGAAAAGATTACCGTCGGCGACACGATTGTCCACATTGGTACGTCAGCACTTGGCCCACAATCCGTCATTTTCTATAAAGACAACCTCTTAATACTCATTAAATCTACTGTCAAGGTGAGCAGCGATAAGTGGGCAGAGTATATCAACAGTTTACTATAATGCCAAGGTTACTTTTTATTTTCAACCACTAGATCACCGCGTACCATTGCAGACTGCTCATTAAACGCACAGATCACATCCACTGGCCACTTACCCACAGGTACAGTCGGTTCGACAGTCCAAGCCCAACTGACAATACCAAAATCATCAGCTTTTTTAGGTTTTAATCCAGAATCAGTACTGGCAATTTCGTTATATTTCACCGAAATCGTACAGTCTGATTCCGCATTTGTTTTCACCATAATCGATGCATTTTCGCCCGGCGCGACTGGGGAAGTTAGCATCTGAACAGCAGCGCTTTGCTTGGCGTCGGCTGCTGGCTTTGTCGGTTTTATAACTTTCGGAGGCGCCGGTTCCATAGGCGCAGCAATAGGACTATCTACGGCGGCATTTTGCCCCACGTACCACGTATAGGCAATACCGCTACCCACCACGACAACCAGTAGTACCGCGACACTGATCGCAATGTTTCGGACAGATTTTAGCAGCCAAGCTTTGTCTATTCTAACCGCTGCCATACACTACTTTGGATTTTTGAAATTAGTGATCGATTGCGATACGGTGCCATCTTTTTTCAGATTCTCAAAAAATAAAACTTGGTCTTTGCTGATAATCATCTCGTCGTCAGGACCATGTACTTCACTACCAAGTTTGATCAGTTCGACATCAGAATTCTGCTGTGTACTGGTTTCCTGCGGATTACCAGATGCGTCTGCAGCATCGGCTTTTGCTTGCAAGTAAAAGATATCGTTTAATTTAAAGTAGCCGCCACTGAGTTTTTCTAGCTTACCGAAATACACCTGGCCATTTGTGAAAAAGACAGCCTGATATTTATTGCCATCGATATGCGCACCCATGCTCGAACGGTACAGCATCCAGCCACCCAAAAGGACAAGTAATAAAGCAATCGAAACGACAGCAGCCATCAGGATATATTTAAGATTTTTAGGTTTTTTCTTGCCACGAGGTGTGTTGTGATGCGCTTCATCCACGGGACGTCCTGCATGTCGGCCCTCGGCAGCTGGACCGTTAGCGTTTACTGGTACGTTATCCATGTACAATATCTCCCCTGTCATTTATCAAATACGTTAAAACAATCATAGCATAAGGGGTACCCGTTATCAAACGCACGGTCAGCCCTTGAAGGTATTGATAATGGTTTTAGGAATAGCTAGCGGCGCACTCACCCGATGCGTTCGGAATAAATGCGACGTCGGCGTAGACTTTCCGTCTAGCAAATCCCGCAATACAATTGCCGCTACCATACTCGTGCTTAATCCCCATTTTTTAAATCCCGTCGCCGTATACATATTTTTTGACCATGGATATAATTTACCAATTAACGGCAACTTATCATATGCGGTATAATCCATCGCACCCCATTGGTATTCAACATCTTTGACATTGAACCACTGCGCGGCATACTCGGCTAATTTTTGCAGTCGTGGCTGACTGCGCTTAGTACCAGGCAAATGCCCGTTACCACCAATCAACATATACCGCGCATCACCGTCCTGGACCGGTAAAATAGAATAGTGATTTTTGTCTGGCGAAATATACATTCCTTGCAGTGTGCTGTCTGTTTTGCCCGCGACAATATACGATGTCTGCGGTGATTCAAATAGTCCGTACGATACTCGGCCAATTAGCGGAAGTGTTGGCACAAGCGTCGCCACGACAATATGTTTGGCCGTGACCGAACCATGTTCTGTCGTCACTTTTGTCGGTGAACTATCTTTGAAACCGATGGCTTTGCTTTGTTCGAAAACATAACTGCCGTCGCCATCGATACGCTTTGCTAATTCTTGACAGTAACGATACGAATTAAATCGCGCTTGGTCTGCAAACTTTACCGCACCTTGTACTTCGAATGGCAGTTGCAAATCGGTTTCAAAACTTGCAGGCAGCCCCAGTTTTGCCGCCGCTTCTGCTTCGTCTTTGAACTGCTGAATCCTGTCCGCGTCGGTAGTGTACACGTAATTATCTTGCTGCGACCACTTACAGTCTATACTTTCCGTTTCTATAAGTGATTCGATGTCTTGCATCGCTTGCATATACACGTCAGCATACAACTGCATAGACTCTTGGCCGAATTGCTTCACAAGCTCGCCATATGCCAACCCGTGTTGCGCAGTAACCTTTCCAGTCGTGCCGGACGTTGTTCCGCCTGCAATCGTTCGCCGTTCTAAAACTGCCACCCTACGGCCCGTCTGTTTTAATACATGGGCAATTGTCAGTCCGGCAATTCCGGCGCCGACAACAACAACATCTACTTCGATATCGTCATTTAGCGGTGCATATATCGGATCCATGCCATCTTTCAACCAATACGATCCCGAGTTATCTGGAAAGGGGTATTTCATAATGCTATCTTCCTCCTCGGTACAATATTATTTAATGTCGTCGTCGTTTTATACATTATCCAGTCGTAGAATGCGGAGCTGCGACAGACTTGGATTCTGGCGAGCCTTGCTGGCGTAGGAAAATAGAAAGTATAACGATACTACCAACAGCTAAAAATTCACTTTGCCAGTTTTGGAATGATTCAAACCAAAACTGTGGCCCAGTGACATACTCTCGTACAGTCTCGCAGCCCTGCTGGTGCAGTACTCCCTCGCGACAATTTTCACGCGCGCCCTCGACCGCATGCAGGCTAAATGACATTAGAAATAGGAATGCAAAGGCGATTAATAGCGAGTTTTTATATAATGTCAGAACAAACCCACCGTGGCGAACTGGCCACGGCGCATTACTGTCACTTGATTTACTTTCTGGTTTTTCATCAGATTCCTCAGTTGCGTCTGGATCTTTTGATTCAGCAGAACCTTTTTGGAACAAAAAAACCGTCAGCAAAATATAGGCTGCCATTTGTAAAAATTCGCTCTCCCAGTTTTCAAAAATCGCCTCACCAAAATGACCGCTCGTTAAATACATGGGCATTGACACGACCTGTTGCTGATGTTCCTCGCGATCTTCGTTATATACCGCGTAGCCCGTCATAGTCTGACCAAATAAACATACAAAAAAAGCCGCAAACAGTACGATTGACAGCGAATTATTCTTCCAAATGTTTTTCATATTTTTTACTCCCGTGTTAATAACGACAGATGCGATACAGTTTTACTAGCCCGCAGTACGACATAGGTAGAGCTAGGATTAGCCCTACCTATGGAAAACTTACTTATTGCGCACGTTGGACGGTTTCGGATGCACGGTTTGCATCGCTCTGTGCCTGGCCCGCTTTATCCATAGCCCATACGGCGAGCGCTAATGCTAGTACTGAAGCAAGCATTGCTAACGTTGATAATAACTTTGCAACTTGCGATGCTGAGTGTGCCTCGTGCACATCCCTTCGCATATGATGCATGCTGTCATATTCTTCTACGGCCATAAATACCTCCTTGATTAGTTTGCAATATAATTGTACGTCCAAGATTTACCATTGGCTGTTAAATAATTAACTTTAATTTACTTTAAGGCTTTCTGTAGATTCGGTAAGTATTACCCTAGGCTGTCGAGGCGTCATTATCGTCGTCTTCATCCCTATCCTCGATTGTCTCGCGCATATCATCGTCGCCATAACCTAGATCATCAATAGCCGTCTTATCTAGTTCGTCTTTAAACTCTTCGGACGGAATTTGTAGTATACCAGCGGGATCCTCTGTTACCTCATTCGCAAATGGATCCGTATCGTTATCACCACCGTCTATGGCATCTTGATAGGTTCGCGCTTGCTCACCGGTATCTTCAACATCATTAATATCAGCACTCGTTGCTGCGGGGTCAGCTGGGCCATCCGGGTTTGGAGCCTCTTCGATTTGGTCGGTATTTTTTGCAGAAAGTTGTGTTATATCGTCTGAATCATTCATTATCGTCCTCCTTTAAATGCTCCTTAAATATAGCTCAGAAAAGCCACGATGTATGTGAGATGTTTTACAAAGATGATGCTTTTTAGACAAAAAAATTGCCCCGCGATATCACCGCGAGGCAATTTGCCTAGTGAAATATCGCGAAGCTAGCCTATAGCGACTCTTCGGTAACGGTACCGAATATCAATGGGTCAGTTACCACCGCGGTACCATACCCCATCACGATGAAATTTGTGGTATCAGGTATATAGTTAACCGAGTAGCCAACACCCAACGCCATATTTCCACCCGCATTCCGTACACATTCGCGCAAACCTTGGTTGACGCTTTTCAATGCTTCGCTATGTGTTTGTGCAATGTACGTAGCAAATATTGGCGCATTGAGCAGCTCGACAGTGCCATCAAACCCAGGAATAGTACTGGTTGTTAAAAGCCCGATACGTTCCATTTCCTCACCCTAACATTTAGACTGAATACGAATAGTCGCCGACAGAGACTAGTGTGAATGATATAAGGTTAATGTATACGTGTCAAATACGATTAAAAATCAGCAATAACGATTTTGTGCATTTTCATCATATTTGCAAACGCACCCGGACGTTGCATCAAGCTTTCCATGTTTTCTGGAACCACTTGCCAGCTCAATCCAAATTGATCCTTACACCAACCGCACTGTTCCGATTCTGGCACCTTTGAAAGTTTTTCCCAATAATAATCAATTTCTTCTTGGTCCGCACACTCAATTGAAAACGATACTGATTCGTTAAATTTAAACTCCGGCCCTGCGTTGATAGCCACGAACCGATTGCCACTTAGCTCAAAATCAAGTGCTAATTCTTTACCCGCTAGATCCTTTTGAAAATCAGCCAAACCTTCTGTTGGATAATACGATGTTGAGTTAATTTTACTATCTGGAAACACCGATACATAAAAATCCACTGCTTCTTTCGCATTTCCATCAAACCATAAGTTTGGAGTAATTTTTTGCTTCATATGCACCTCCTTTAGTAATCAAATATCCCACTGCTCTCTTACTCTATAATAACAAATTTAATGATCACTCCCATGCAGTGATGTATCAGCTACGAATTGTCGACAGGGGTATCATTCAGTACGTCCGAAGGCTCGGGCGTCGAATTATTCTTTTTAACAACGCTATACACAGGCGTCTTTTTCAGTATTTTTTCAATCGGGTCAACCTGGTGGTCAGGCAGTACGACAAACGTATCCCGATTAGTGTGAATTTCTTGATATTCACTCAACATCATCGGTATACGCACTACACAATTTTCATCCGAGCATTCGCATTTAAAACGAAGTAGCAGATCTTCGTCTCGGATTAGTTGGATATTGCCGTCTTCTATATGCATCGCATCCAGCGCGCCTAGATCATCACCCACCTTTTCATTGATACGTCGAAAAATCATTTCATTTTCGATTTGGCGACGCTCGGCGTGTGTAATCTTCATTGGCCAATAATACCAGTAGCGGCAAGATTTAGATATAGCGCAATATAACTGATAAATTAATAGTGCGTCGGCTTACATACACAACAAAATGGCCTGATACTATTCGCAGATCAGCTTGTTTGTCCCGAATGAGCAACCGGTTCTACAATCACCAAAGTCGCGTCGTCATTCGGGCTTTTTTCAAACTTCCAACTAATCGGCCGCTCTAATAACGATTCGCCGATTTCATGCCCACCAGTAGCACTACGTGGGACACCTAATGTTGCAATATACGGCTGTACGATCGCCTGCCATATATCCCAGTCGAATGAACTGGCAGAAAAAAGTGCTGGATCATCAAGTTCGGGACTATAGGTATGACCCATCTCGCCGATTTGCTTACCCGCCAGCCGAGCGCCAGCATCGCCAGCCAATAATGCACGTATATTCTGCTCAAAATGACTATCGTATGCGCGCGCCTCTCGCAGCAATTGATAATCGTCGTGCGCCGCTTTAAAATGATAATCCTCTAACGAATTACTTAATTGCCAATTACCAAATGCGCCGTCAGACAGTACATACACCTCTTTGCCACTACGATGCGGTTGCTGATATGACGTGGCAGCATCGGCGACGGGCAATGCCAGCCGTGCGGCACGCCTGCCTAAATAATTTGTCGGCTGGCCATGTTCGGATTGTTGCGTCGCAACAACATCCAACTTGCCATGTGTGGTGTCATAACAAATAATTTCAGTATCCCCTGCGTTCACGGTGTGGACGGTTTCATGACAAAATCGTGCCAATGCAGCTACACACAATCCAGCCGCTTGATCAGCCTTGACTGCATTCCTTGCGAATTCCATAGCGTTCGTTAAGTCATTTCCGCCATCCGTAAAGTAGCGCTCTACCGCATAAGCTGCCGTCAGTGCGGCTTTTTCTGGCGACCCAATGTCTGTCGCTCCGCCAGCACCATCAAACACGCCAACGACATTAAATCTAGGTAACACCATCGCGACATCTTGACCAACCTTGACGATTCCGTCACTCATTTCCGCTGCAGTACCGTTATGCGCTCGACCAACAATAGTATATGCATTGCCATTTTCCAGCGTACCCGCGCGAACTATATTTTTAGTAGCAGAATTCATACGCATATCATAGCACCTTTATCTGCATAAAAAATCTAATTCTGATGCCATAAATTGAACTCCAGAAGGCCATGAGATTCCGTATTTACGTTGTAATATTGTCAATTTAATAACCACATTTTATGCATGAGCACAATGATTTATATAAATTGTACAACATATTTTCTTATCTGTTTTCGAATAACATAAGCGCAAAACACGTTGACCTATTTTCGATATAGACATAAGCTTAGACTTGTGTTCTTTGAAGTTTTGAGAGACTTACGTGGACATACATCACACATCGACTTGTAGTATTTTATTAATAAAACCGGTGTGAGAATAAGGAGA
>JAQGGY010000016.1 GCA_028289095.1 Candidatus Saccharimonadota bacterium | reverse complement strand
TTGTTTACCGCTGCTGGTTTACCGCTAGAAAATGACAGTATCTACCTATACCGCCAAAGCTACGTCAGTGCTCATAGTGAGTTGACTTGGATTCTTGATTGCTTCACTTCTCAAGGTGAGCTGTCTCGAATGACGCAATTTAAAGAGAAAAGTACATCCGCTCAAACACGAGAAGATATACTAGTTGAATTGTTAGATAGTGGTGAATATGCAATAGATATTGTAAATGCTGACAATCCAAACAATATTGCTATTTATGCAAAGCTTCTCAATGACTTAGATGTAAAGATGCGTAAAGATGTATCAATGGGATTGTTAAACTATCCAGTGCTCATGGCAGCTGATATTCTTCTATACAATGCCCAATACATCCCAGTCGGCGAAGATCAAACACAGCACCTTGAATTTACGCGTGATATCGCAGAGCGTATTAACAATAAGTTCGGCGAGGTTTTCACGATTCCGGATGTCGTATCAAAACAGCACGAATTCTTTGGCAACGACCAAGGACTGCGTATTAAAGACCTAATCGATCCGACAAAAAAGATGAGCAAATCTGACGAATCTGGCCGCGGTGTTATTTTCTTGGGCGATGAACCGGCAGTCGCTGCTAAAAAAGTTATGTCAGCAACGACAGACGACAAAGCCGAAATTCATTTCGACAAAGCCAACCAGCCAGGTATTTCAAACCTATTAGAAATCCTTTCCCTGCTACGCAGTCAGCCGCTTGCCGAAACAATTGCCGAGTTCGAAGGCCAAACCCGTTACGGTGATTTTAAGCAAGTTGTTGCAGCCGAAGTTGAACAATTCCTAACTAACTTCCAACAGAAGTTAGCGACGGTTGATGATGCAGCGATCATCGCAAAACTAGAACAGTCAGAGCGCGACCTGTCACAAACAGCCACTGCGACGCTACTACGCGCGCAGCAGGCGGTCGGTCTGCGACCAAGGAGCTAATTATGGTTAAAGTATCAAGTATGGATATCATCACCGTCTTGCGACGATTTGATATCGCCAGCGAAGACAACACGCCTCGCAATGTCGAACAGGTTAAAATTACTAATACAACACCGCTCAGTACGCTGGTGTCATTCCGGTTTTCACGACGTAATTTCTATATCCTCATCGACGATGAAGCACTAGACAGCCCGGAATATGTACTAGAGCAAATACGAACCATCGATGAAAATGTCGACGGCGAGATTTTATTAAACCCACAGGATCATATCACCGAATATGCGCTTCCATTCAAAGGAAAAGACACGTATGTATTCGTCGCTAAATCAGCAAAACGACGACTGGATTCTGAACTAGCTGATCGCAACCCTGGCACATCACGCAGTACATGGCAAAAGCACATTAAAGCCGGACATATTAGCGTCAACGGCGCAGTGCAATTGTCACCTAAATCTAACATTACTGATGCCGATAATATCGCGATTGATACGCCGGACGCCATCGACTACAGCGAACACGAACTGCCCATCATCTATTTGGATGATAACGTCATTGTTATCAACAAACCAATCGGCGTTTTAACGCATGCCAAGGGTGCGTTAAATGACGAGTTCACCGTTGGCGAGTTCTTCCGACGCTACTGCACCTACAATGCCGATTCTAACCGCCCAGGCATCGTCCACCGCCTTGACCGCGATACTAGTGGTATTATGATTGGCGCCCGCAACGAAGCCACAGCAACCATGCTGCAAAAACAATTCGCTGATCGCAAAACAAAAAAGACGTACATTGCGATTACTGTCGGTGTGCCGAAAAATGATGCTGCGCGTATTGACCTGCCAATTGCTCGCAATCCATCTGCCCCAAGTACTTTCCGCGTTGATGTAAAAGGAAAGTCCGCTATTACTGATTACAAAGTACTACATGCGACTGATGAACTAGCTATGCTAGAACTTCACCCTTACACTGGCCGCACTCATCAATTGCGCGTCCATACGAAATATATGAATACACCCATCCTAGGCGACCGAGTGTATGGTGTTGAAGCAGATCGTTTATATCTGCACGCTAAACAATTAGAAATTACTATCCCCATCAGTGATCGACGCACATTCGAAGCACCGCTTCCACAAGAATTCGCCAAGCATTTTCCTGACGAGTCGTAATAATGAAGCAGCCGATCCTTCATCCGACATCTAAAGCATTACTTGCAGCTTACCTAAACGAACTGCCACAAGCGTTAATCGTTACGGGTAAAGCAGGGACGGGGACGTTACAAGTAGCAGAATATATATGCCGTACTTTAGGTTCGCCTCTAGAGGTTATTGTCCCTAAAAAGAAATCGAAAACTAGCAATACATTCGAAGTTGATATAGAAAACGGTCGTGTCGTCACCGAAGACGTACGTGCGCTGTATGATAGCGTGCGCGGTAAACAAACGTCTCCACGTGTGTTTATTATTCAATCAGCAGATAAAATGATGGCCAGCGCCCAGCATGCGTTATTAAAACTACTAGAAGAACCGGCGCACAATGTATATTTCATTTTAGAAACATACAATCCTGAATTATTATTTCCGACCGTCAGATCACGTTCGCAGACACTTACAATATTGCCGCTAACATCTGAACAGTCGGATGTATACGTTGAAAGCCTAGGCGTTATTGATCCAACTAAACGCGTCCAGTTGCGCTACATCGCCCAGGGATTGCCAGCCGAACTGCAACGACTTGCAACAGATGAAGAATACTTTAATAACCGCGCCCAGCGTATTAACGACGCTCGGCAATTACTACAAGCGGATACCTATGAAAAGCTGCTGATCGTGCAAAAATACCAAACAAACCGCGAACAAGCCCTGCAGCTGATCGATAGCGCCATGCAGATTACACGCCACAGCGTCAGCGCAAAGCCGCAAGCTGCATTGATTACACAACTAGATGATCTATTACAAGTCAAAGAGCGTATCGCCAGCAATTATAACATCCGGCTTCAGCTTACGAAATTCGTGCTTTAGCGCTATCTAGCGACGTAGCACTGCCTTGCTCTGATGTATAAATAGATCCATCCCTCTCTCGCTTCGTTGTGCTATAATTATAGAATATGTTAGCAATACTTATCGTTGCAGCTCTCGGTGTTTGGGCTGTCCTGAAACACCAAACTATTAACGAGGTCGTCACGGATCTTCCGCTTAAGATATCTGAAAAACTAGACCAGCTATGGGATGTTGCCCAGGAATCACTCCGCGACCGTAAATATTTACGTGCCGAAAAAGCCTTGTTAACCATTCTGCGCGTAGATGAGCGAAATGCTACCGCGTATAACCGTTTAGGTATTTTGTATGCCAAACAGCAGGCATACAAAGACGCAATCGAATGTTTCGAAATCGCACAATCACTTGAACCTAGCGCCAGTAGCTTACATAACGTCGGCCTGATTTACTATGAAACACAGTATTATGAAAAAGCTGCATTAGCATTCGAACAAGCTTTAGCTATGGAAGACAACCTTGCGTCACGCTACATCGCCTATGCTAAAGTACAGGAAAAATTAGGTCATGATAAAAAGATGATCGAATCCCTTGAAAAGGCAGTCGAACTAGACCCAATCCCACAGACCCTAAATATTCTGGCTGATGCATATGACCGAACAGGTCAATCTGAACTATCTGTTGATCTACGCGAAAAAGCCGCTAAAATGATTATTCCTCAAGGGCAGTCAAGACGCATCAAACAAGTACGCCGTGTCGTAATGTAACATTGACAATACATACACAATTTGATATAATATATAGAAGTTCGTATTTTTACATCTACCCATATCATCAACGAAGGGAAAGTCATGGGTTATCGTGACAACATTTCTGATCAGGTCGACATCAATGAAGGTCTGCTCGAAATCAGCCAGGAATCACTTGCTCAAGAGGAGCTTGCAGCCGAGTTTGTAGCAGCACTCGACGAGGCTGACGCAGAAATGAAAGCAAACGCGATCGATGACGTCGTCAATGGCGTCGAATGGTTCAATCGCAAGCAAATGACGCTGCCACGATGGGCGGAAGCACTCGAAGAGATCGGGGCAACCCCCGAACAGCGGCGACTGTATGAGCAAGCCAAACAGGAAGAGGCATCTTCTCGTCACGAGTTCATGGAGGACTACGCCGACGACCTGGATCGGTACCCCGAAGGCGACTATCACACGTAACCGACTAAAAATACGAACAAGCCCCGTGCGCACTATGCGTCCGGGGCTTTGTTCTATCCAAACATAATATGATAAAAATAAAGTACCCTTCCGAACGAAAGGGTACTTTACGGATGTAGCGGATCAATTAGCTCTTGCGAGGTTTAATTTCGTTACGACCAAGGTTCTTTTTTGTCTCGGTATAGGTAGCGTGCGTTCGAGCAATAGGATCGTATTTTTTAAGCACGATTTTTTCAGTCGTATTTTGCACGTTTTTAGTTGTGTAGTAGGTACGGTGACCAGTTAAGTCACTAACAAGTCCTACCAATTTTCGCTTTGTATTCTTCTTTGCCATTACTTACTCACTTAAATTTATATTGCAATCTAAATAATTGTAGCACTATTTTCTGATAATTGCTAGGGGTCAGACACAAAAATAGCATAATTGCATGGAAAAGCCCCCTAATTTTATGTCGAGGGGGCCAGCGACGTGTGTATGGAATTACTTATCTGAGAGTGAATGATGACTATTCAGTCCACTTAACTGGGTGGTTTGGCTTTTCGGCATCGGTAACGACAGTCGGATCTTCCAGGGGGATGCCTCCGAAATTCTCTAGCTCATCGCTAAATTGCTTCAGTACATCCTCCAACCTAGGTGTCAAAGTGAAGGTAGCGGGCTCTGTGGGATATTCGTCCTGCTGAGCTTTCTTCTCGGCCGTAGCTTCAAGCGTTTCGACAGCATGTTTAATCAAGTCGTTCGAGGCCTTGTTCTTGATGAGAGGCGTCAGACGCAGATTGGACATGTAGACGATAACGGCTTCTGTCGTTAGATAGACCGTGCTATTTTTGTAACAGCCGGGACATTTCGATACGACAGAATTGCAGACTGGTGATGCGAGGAATATGATCAGCTGACTAACCGCCTCGGACTGCTGAAACGCAGCGTGGCAATAGGGGCAGGTCTGACTAAATACACTAAACATGACACTTCCTTCACTTCAGTAGGGATCGGTATGTGCAACAAGACTAATAGGAATAATCTTATAGGTGCACTATATCATATTTTATATAATATGTCTATATCTGCATATTATAAAACACCCAGCAATCAAGCTGGGTGTTAAGATATCGTATGGAGCCGCGACTGGGATTCGAACCCAGGACCTCATCCTTACCATGGATGCGCTCTACCAACTGAGCTATCGCGGCGTACCTCGATTAATTGTACCAAACCCACTTATCTATGCCAATAGAGGTGTGTCATATCTGTTATATATTCGCAGATATAAACGCTAGCACAATTGTAAAAAAAACTCTATCAATTTTCTCACACAAAATGTACACTACAATCATACAGGTAGTGTTTATAGCAAAAAACTACTCGTAATCAGATCAATCGTCAGTACATCTCCATCAACCAAACGTCTAACGTTTTTACCTACAAGGAGCGAACAGCACCATGACCACGGGAGTACAATTCAGCGCAGGCCAAAGCATTGATGCGACAACGCGGGCCAGAAAAAGTGCGTGCTGCCAAGATGATCTAGAACATGTCAACCAACTGCCGATGAAAAGTGTCAAAACTTTTCATTTTTTAATTGCCAAATTTCCGTCATTGTTCATTTAATTTCCGAGGAGGAGTAGAGCCATGGAACATCAACCACAAGTAGAAGCAGAAGAACAAGAACAGCCCGATACTTTTTTAAGTGAGTACCGCGCATCATTGCAGTCACTTGATTATGGTGATGTGCGTGTATTTCCTGACACTAGCGCGTTAATTCGCCTAAGTGATTATTGGGCTGATGAGATGCAGAACCCTGAGCGCAGCGGACGGTCAAAAAAAGAAATTGAAAAGATCCTAGTTCGCATCAGCTTCGAGTTACACTCTCGTAACTTTCCTATGAAATCACAAATAGAATCACTAGAGGAAACGCTGGCCTTGGAATTTGATAACCCAGAACTAGCCGCTAGCCAAGAGCAACGGGCAGCATAGTGAAACAAGTTGGCCCGTCCGATCAACAACCGACAGCTAACCCCCATTACCACCACTCGTTCCTTACCACCACATTGCA
>JAQGGY010000057.1 GCA_028289095.1 Candidatus Saccharimonadota bacterium | reverse complement strand
CCAACAGTATCGTCACGCTTGACCATCGCAATGGATGCGTGCGCTTCATTCTCTTCAATAATCGTAAAGGTAGGATCATCTATACCGAATACAATAAATGCAGATGATAGTGATCGAAATAATTCTTTGTAATCTATTGTAGGTTTTGCATCTAAAGCCATAATTAAAAATTCTGTATGCAGCCGTTCATCTGCTGTTTAACTTAAGGATGATTATACGTATGATTCAGCCCAATGCCAACATGCAAATAGAGCGGTGTCGCTCTATTTGCATGTTTAATTCGATAGCCGTGCTATACGCGGTGAGCGGTTCGGCCGGTTGCTGCCTTGACGATAGCAAGCAGGACGACTGCACCGATAATCGCAACGATGACGCCCATGATACTAAATGTTTCAGGCGTTGTTCCAGTTAGCATTCGGACCAAGAATCCACCGATAAACGCACCGATGATACCAACGACGATGTTTGCCATTGCTCCCATTTCTGCGTCAGTATGCATAATCTTTGATGCAATCCATCCAGCTAATGCACCTACGATAATCCAAGTAATAATTTCCATAATCATTGTTTTTTCTCCTCTTTTACGTTGTTACTGCCCCTATCATAAGGAAATAAAAGTAATTCAACTGTAAAATTTATCACTAAAATGCGATTTTTATTGTTCGCTTTTTGTTGTGTAATATCACATTATCCAACGAGTTTACTTTCGGTTAGTCACTGCAAATTACCCGTTGTCGATATCGGACGCGTGCAGTGATACAGGCCACTTTGGTGGTTCGTTAAGCTTTTCAATAACAGCGTAACTGTCCTTCTGACTGATAACTTTTTCAATTTCTGGAACTTCATGGCCTTTTTTTGCCATAAATCTATCTCGCTTTTCGTGTATCTGCCTATATATACTTGGTTCGATTTCGATACGTTTATCGCAATTTTCATCCGAGCATTCACAGTAAAAATGAAGTGGCATGTCATCATCAAATACAAGCTCTTTTTTACCTTCTTGTTGCGCTAGATGGGATAATTCATCAAAGCCCCTCTGAATACGTTCGTTATATTCACGAAACACCATTTCATTTTCGGCAAGACGCCGTTCGGTGTGAGGATCTATCATATATTCCCAGTATTACACCCCCTCGTTGACCTTTGCTGTATGATTTTTCACAGCCGACACGCTATAACCCGATATACACTGGTCACAAAACATACAACTAATGTATTGGGGGCTATCTAATGCCACAGTTTATTCCAAGAATAGATTTAAACCGCCACTATTTCCAACAGATTTTACCTGAAGTATGCAATCACTAACAATATGATAATGGCGACAATAATGACAAAGACTTCCAGAAGGGTAAACCCGTCTTGGCTGTTAGGTATTCGGTGCATGTAAACCCTCGCTTATTATTACCTACATAATATCACGATTCTTGTACCTGTCTGACGCGTTTTTTGCTATACTTAAGCATTAAGAGGACTATGGCTATAAATATGACTGATCATCGGGTGGGTACAGCAAGTCACATCAGGCGTGCGACTAAACATCGCGTCCTGCATTCTGTCCGTCATTGGGTAGTCGCAGCATCGCTAATCATTCTTGCTTTGCCTATTACTGTCAGTGCCATGACATCTTTATCCCAAGGATTTACCGCCGATGACGCGTTGCCGCTTGGTGCTATTGTCAGTTTGAAAAATAACACTACCGACCAGGTCATTGCCTCGACGGCCAATAATGCTGATAGTATTTTCGGCGTTGTCATCAATGACGGCAGCTCATTATTAACACTTTCAAACGGCGAAGAGAACCAAGTGCAAGTCGCAACAAGCGGTATGGTATCAGTGCTGGTGTCTGATATCAACGGCGAAATTTCCCAAGGCGATCCGATTACCGCATCGCCTATAAAAGGCGTCGGTATGAAAGCGACCAGCAATGCAAAAATCGTCGGTATCGCACAAGGCAAGCCAGCCAACAGCGACGACAGGCAGCAAACGTACACCGACTCTACAGGTAAAAAACAGCCGCTAATCCTGGGGGAAGTTCCTGTCCTAATAAATGTATCGTACTACTATAAACAGCCCGATAAAACACTAATCCCCCTTGCTATCCAAAACATCGCTAATACTCTGGCGGGAAAAACGGTTAACAGCGTTCCAATTATCATTAGTGCTGCGATTTTCATCATTACATTGGCCGTTGTCGTCAGTATTATTTATTCGATGATTCGCAGCAGTATTATTTCCGTCGGACGCAATCCAATGTCCCAGTCGGCCGTTTATCGCGACGTGATTCAGTTATCGGCATTGGTATTGGGAATTTTAGCGGTCGCATTAATAGCAATTTATATCATTTTGACAAGGTTTTAATCCATGAATCCTACATTCTTACAAATCTTTTTACTACTAAACGTTTTCTTGATCGGCGCATTAACTGCCGTTGCGATCAGACATGCACTTGCACATTTTCGCCCTGCCCATCATGAACCCGAAAAACCGCACACACCGCCGCCATCTGCCCATTTGCCGCCTGCTGTGCGCGAACAATTATTACACGCGGCAAAGGCTAATTTCCAGGTTGTTTTGGAACGATCGGCGAGTGAATTGCAGCACGACCTTACGTCAACAGCCGCACAACTGAATAAACAGTTGGAAAAACTTGGGACGAAAATCATTGATGATGAAATGGAGCGCTACCACACCACACTTAACCTGTTGCGCAAACAAGCCGAAACTACTATTAATACCGCCCAGTCAGATGTCACCCAGCACCAAACGGATATCCAGGCAAAGTTGGTTGAACACCAAGCAAAACTTGAAGCTGATTTAACTGCAAAAATGACCGCCGAACACGAACAATTGATGCAGCAGATTGACACAAAACTTGCTGACGCCGTCACCTCATTCCTGTTCGAAACCTTGCAGCACAATGTCGACCTAGGTGCCCAAAGCGCCTATCTGACAGCAATGCTAGACGAACACAAAGACGAGCTGACAAAAGGAGTAAAGGGTGAAGCTTAAACTACCCGACACCGTATCGTCCCTACAGGACCTTACCAGCTTGCAGCTGGAAATGCGCGAATACGCTCGTTGGTTTGCCCATGATGCTATGAAAAAACGCGTCAATGCAAAACTCACGTCCGAATCACCTATCCTTTCCCCTGCAGCCAAAGATTTACTACGTAATTGGAGTGACAGAAAGGCATTAACACAGCAAGACTTGGATGAATTAATCAAGACGCTTGATGCCTACAAACGAAACGCCTCTACTATGACAATTACACTTGCCGCGCCCCCAACTGGCGACATTAAGAAGACTCTCGTTGGCTGGTGCCGCGAAAATATCGCACCAGACGTATTAGTAACGTTCCAATTTAATTCAACGATTCTAGGCGGCATGGTCGTGCGCTATGGTAGCCGAGTATTTGATTGGTCATTTAGGCGTCAAATCCTTGCCGCCCGCAATAATTTCCCCGAGGTACTGCGCCGTGTTTAATAACGCCACCTTCCAG
>JAQGGY010000056.1 GCA_028289095.1 Candidatus Saccharimonadota bacterium | reverse complement strand
CTTCGGTGCCCATGGCGCTGAGGAAATACCTGTTCTCATTCCGAACACAGAAGTCAAGCTCAGCAGCGGCGATTATACTGCCACAAGTGGGAAACTAGCACGGTGCCGAATTATAAAGAGACCATCCTAATAGGGTGGTCTTTTTCTTTGGTTTAACCTACTTATGCTTGTGCGTATCATGGTAAAATAGTGATATAACATGCAATTAAAACAAACATTATTTGTGCTCATAAATAAGTTACGTGCACTCCCTAAGCGCTATACGCTGCCGGTTAGCGCGCTGGTTATAAGTGGAGTGCTGTACGTGGTGGTGTTCGTTATGGAAAAGCCGGTTGTTTTTTCATATGCTGGCCAGACATGCGCCAAGCGCTTAACGCTGTTTCCTGGTGCGCACACGACGTCAGAATCGGCTGGTTACCGCGCCCAGCCTGCTCAATTAGTTCAGATTGGCAGTTGGCCGATTGCTGCACGATCTGTCTGTTTTACTCCGCTTACTGCCCCACAGGCAGGCACGGTAAAAGTATCGGTAGCTCCTTTTGGCGGTAGCTTTGCACGTCAGACCTTCGCCTTGACTGTGCCTAGTCCGGTGAGTGCAGATATCAGCAATTTATCCAAGCCCGTCCCTGTTTCGCGGCCGCTAATTATTAAACTGAGTGGCGTAGATGATATCTTTAGCTACGTATTAAAGATTGATGGAAAAATGACAGACTGTATTTCGATTGAAGGCGGCCTGTCATGCGGGATTGAAAAGATGGGACTTGCGCAAAGTCATGCCTATAAAGCAGATCTGGTCCGTTATTTTAATAAGAAAATAGTAACCACCGTAGCTACGAAAGATATTCAGACATTATCAGCTACGACGCTCACAGACTCGTCAATTAAACAGACGGAGACGGTGTATGCCAAGCCAATTGAGGTGACTCTGGCGTTCGACAAGAAGTTAGTGAATATATCGAGTGAGCTATACAAAGTTGAGGGTGATGTTCGAGCAAAAGCGCCAACGACGGTCATGATGACCGAAACCGGAGCAAAGGTGATGTTTTCTGAGCAGTTGGCGCGGTCATCAACGTATCAGCTAGTGGTCAATAAAGTCGAAGCATCTGATGGTAGCGGCCTGGCTGAGCCGTATACGCTTGCCTTTACAACATCAGGTGGGCCAAAAGTGACTTCGGTGAATTATGGTTCAGCAGGGGTGCCAATAGGTGCGACAGTGATTGTGACATTCGATCAGCCACTATCCGACAAGCAAGATGTCAGTAAGTTTGTCGGTTTGAGTGGCGGGGCAACCCTTGTACGTAAGCAAGGGAATCAGCTTTTCGTATCGGTAGCGAGCGCGCCAAAGTGCGGTGACTTTACGATTAAAATTACTGGTGACTTGCAAAGCCAATATGATATTGCTGGCAATTCCACTTGGAATTATACCGGCCGGACAATGTGCTACACCATCGGTACGATTGGAACGTCATCACAGGGTAGAGCTATTAACGCTTACTATTTTGGCAGTGGCACGACTACAGTTATGTATACGGGTGCAATTCATGGCAGTGAAGGCAGTACAAAGTCATTAATGGACCGCTGGATTCAGGAACTCGATGCAAAAGCTCGTAACATACCGGCGCATATTACTGTGGTTGTAGTGCCGACGATTAACCCTGATGGAATAGTCAAGGGATCGCGTACGAATGCTCGTAATGTTGATTTGAACCGTAATTTCGCCACCGGTGACTGGCAAAAGGATATTACAACTGTAGGCAATCAGCCATTTCCTGAGGGTGGCGGCGAATCGGCGATGTCCGAGCCTGAAACGAAGGCGATCGCCGCGTTAGCCCAGCGGCTTCGCCCCAAAGTAATACTCTCCTATCATAGTATAGGCGGGATGGTCGCTGCTAATCAGGCGGGCAATTCTACTGCACTCGCCGCAACGTATGCGCAGTTGTCTGGGTATAGAAACGTTACGGGACAATCTGATACAACGTTTGAATATTCAGTTACTGGCACGGCCGATGACTGGTATGCACAAGCAATCGGCGTACCTAGTATATTAATTGAACTAGGCAGTCACACGTATCACCAGTTTGAGCGCAATCAGACGGCGATGTGGGCAATGATTAATTCGTAAAAATGAATAACGTAACCGCGTTGGTATATAATAGGGGTAGATTATGTGTATGATGTGTTCAGTGACGTATGCAACAGTGGGCGCGGGATTACTTGCGTTCAGCCCTGGCGTGCCTAGTACGACAGCGACGACATCACCTCAGACGCTTACATCACAGGTGGCAAGCTTACAGCGTCTGCCATCGGCTATCGCGGCATTTAAAATGCCAACGCTGACAGAGCCTCAGTGGCTCAAGGATCAAAACGCTACTGAATTAGCCGCTGCCCAAGCAAAAAAAGCCCCTATTAGTCGCGTCGTGACATACGACGTCATGACGAAGGGCGCCATAACAGCTAGTTTTGCAGAATTCCGCACCCAGGCCAATGCGACACTGAATGATGGACGTGGTTGGACGAGGCTTGGGGTGTCCTTTCATGAGGTCGCAAGTGGCGGTGACTTTACCTTGGTATTGAGCGAAGCTTCACAGATGACCAGTTTTTCCTCCGGATGTGGCGTTGATTATAGTTGTCGTGCGGGCCGCTACGTCATTATTAACCAAGACCGCTGGCAGGGGGCGACGCCATCATGGAATAATGCTGGCGGATCATTGAGTGATTATCGTCATATGGTCGTTAATCACGAAACAGGGCACTGGTTGGGGCATGGACACGCAAGTTGTTCAGGTGCTGGTCAGCCAGCGCAGGTGATGCAACAGCAATCCATTGATTTACAGGGTTGCGCATTTAACGCGTGGCCAACGGCAAGCGAACTGTGGTCATCACAGTTAGGTATTACTGTATGATGCGACTACCTCATTTGCGGCGTTGGCGTACTAAGAAGGCGAATTTGTATGCTTTAATCATTACATTATCGATTTTGATAATTGGCAGCTACGCCTTGTGGAGCAGGCAAACCTGGGCGCAGTTGACGCCATACTATACGCAGTGGCACCAAAGCCTTATGTTGGATATCAGAAGTACGGTAGATTTACCGGTACCTACCGCAAAAGAGCAATCGGTGGTTTCCGCTAGACTAAAAGCTATTTCGCTCAGGATAGAGGGTGACCAGCACGCTGTTTGTGGGGTTCATAGCCTGATACAGTGGCAGCAAAATATTATCCCAACATTCAAGAATACACGCGCTGATTGTCAGAAAATAGTAGCATCAGTGGTTGATTTCCAAAAGCAGCTCGCTAAGATAATCGCATATGATAATGACGATCAGGCACTTGCAGGGATATTGTCTACAGTTCCTCAAATGAGCGAAGTGGCTGAAGATGCAATGGAAGCTCGGATGACCGCCTGGGACAATACGGCCAAGAATATCGAAAAAATGAAGGTAAGCGACGCTTTTAAGCTGACCCAGCAAACTGCAAGTAAGCACTCGATGGCTATAAAGATAGCATGGGCAGATATAATCGCCGCCCATCAGGCGAAGGATAAGCAAAAATACCTCGCGGCACAAAATTCATTAGCGGCAGCAATTGATGACTTCAATGAAGTATCTAACACTAGTCAACAATCGGTCGCTGTATTAGCGGGTGATCTAGAGAAGGCCTTCCGAAGCGCCTCCACAGATTAGGTAGATATGCTGTATGGTTGACACCGAAAGAGAATCACTGTTTAATACATATGTAGATTGTTAGCAACTCTGATATGTGAGGTAAAAGAAATGTCGCAACCCGAACGTCGATTTACGCCAGAGTCAGCTCGAATCGTAAAACAGGGTGTTTCTCAGTTGAGAGACCCGTTGGTTAAAAAGTCCGAGAAAGTACTTATCGCTATTGGAATAGTCTATGCGTTATGGCCACTGGACATCCTGCCCGACTTTATTCCGTTCATTGGCGCCGCTGATGACTTCGTTATCACTGGCGGCACCATTCTTACTGCGGTAATCGCGATCGTATCACGAGCGATGGCGCGAAAAGTACAAAAGACGGTGGATGACCGCCAGCCTCGGCCACCTCAGCGATAAGCAGCGTCCGTCAGTTGTATCGGGTAATTGATAGATAAATTACCAATTACCCGATACCTGCACTGCTAACAATCTACATTTCCATTGAACTAAACATACACTAAGTAGTAAAAATGTCAGAACGAATCTCAACCGAAGCATACATTGATCAACAATTTGATGATAGTGCCTTAGCATCCACCATTGATATGGTGAGTGAATTAAAGCAGTCTTATGTTCAGGCAAGTGTCGGTAAAGAAGCGTACAAATTCTATAAGTTACTCGAAGCCGACGCCGCTCCTTTCGAAGGAGAGGATGTGACAATTGATAATCTATTATATTATTCCACATCAGAGTACATGGATACTTGGGTTCGTGCGACTGTAAATAATTATCTACCGAACCATGTCAGCGTATGTGATATTGATGATCAGTCTATCATGGTTTCGATTGTCGCCGATCATTTACCTCATTATTTACATATGTATGCTCGCTTTACCCTTGAGGCGGAGCGGGAAGTTGATACGTCGGTTTATTTTTATGATCGCAGACCAAATGCGTCTACTAAACGGCCTATACTAGAAGGCTTCTATGAAGAAGATGGCCGATCAGTGCAGGGAATTGATATTATTAAGCTCCAAGGTGAATTAACGGCAGCACTCGCAAAGACGTACAGTACATGGTTTGAGGTGACAGATGATGAAAAAGGTTAAAAACTATAGCCGTCTAAGTACATAGTTGCTTTGCAGCGTTCACAGAGTCATGAGGATTGAAACAGTATGTTAGTATGGGTATCATGACTAAATATAAAGCCCCTACAGACTATTCGCATCAAGCGGTTATATACACAATGGCCTTTTCGGTTCTTTTCTCGTTTATAATACTTAATCCTAGAACTGATTTAGGTATGTTATTTCCGATTCTGGGCGCGGGGATACTTATGTTTGCGACTGGCTTGGCTGCATTGGTGGCTATAGCTATAACGTTTTTCCGTCCTACTCATCTTAGGTACCGCCGCGTTGCTTTAGCTTGCTTCGTCGTACTTACCGTGTATCCGGCCGCTTGTATGATCATTTGGCCATAACAGAACTCGTCCTGATCGTTTAGATCTCGAAGGTAATAAATAAAAAACGACCAATCTCGCAGATGTGGTCGTTTTTATTTGAATCTAAATTTGGGATTCAAACAGGTGCATATTTATAATATAGCACCAGCAGAATAAGTGCAACAGTACAAATATAATAAAAAAGTGCTTATGTACATATTGACAAAAAGGCTATGCTATGCTAATATAGATTCATACACATAGCATATGTGAGGTAATAACCGAGGTGGAGACCTTGGATAAGAGGAGAATTAATTCCATGGCTGGAACAAAAGCTGGTGGCCAAAAAGCGGCTGCAAAGAATTTAGCAAAAGATCCAATGTTCTACGCGAAGATTGGTGCACAAGGCGGCAAGAACGGTCGCACAGGCGGTTTTGCCGCTAACCCTGAACTAGCACGTATTGCTGGTGCAAAGGGTGGACGTATTTCACGCCGCAAAAAAGTTGCTACTGACGCAGCTGCGTAAGTAGTCAATGATATAAAAAATACCCAGAGGTTTCTCTGGGTATTTTTTTGTACTATAGAGCGTAGCGACGCAGCGCGCAGATGCGCGCATCGTTCACGCGCCATTTCGTCGAACATAATACACACCTGTATTGGTTCTTTTTTGACTGTATGCCAGTCGCTTTACAGTGGGGGCATGTGCTACGTGCATGCAACCAGTCGCGGTAGGTATCTAGTGCGTCCTGGGTGGCGGCATGACTGATTTCGATGGTATAAATAGGCGCCAGAGTAGTGGTTGCGTGGTCCCAAGCATCACGTTCCATCTCTATTAATTGGATGTCTTTGGCGTATTTGGTATGCTGCAATATTGCATGGGCAAGCTCGTGCAATAGTGACGCGCAGTCATCAGACGTATGATCATAAAAAATAGTATTTTCTCTGGGTGACCAATGAAACTCATTGCTTTCCCTAAAAATGAATCCTGGAAAGTCACTATGTAAACTACTGACGAGCGAGGTAGTCGAGGGCATAATAATAGCATCCGTAAATTACTGCTTCTTCGGGGTGTGTGGCTTGGGCAAGCTGTGGACAGGGGATATGTGCAGGTAATTTTTCTTGTAGGATGGCCGTTAGTTGTGGGCCATATTTTTCAAAGTAGCTACCGATACTGCCGCCAATAATAATGATTTCAGGCTGGATAAGAGGGATGACGGCCAAAAAGCCTCGGCTGATACGATCGGCAATTTGCCTCCAGACACTTTCGCTGGTGATGTCGCGGGCGTATTTGCCGTAGGTTGCGTGAATTGCTTTCCCTGATGCAAAACTTTCCCATTCGCGCACCATGCCGTCAAATTCAACTAACGAACGGCCACCTTCGCTATAGCGAAGCCCTGGGTCAATTTTTCCATTAGTGATAATGCCGGTGCCTATACCTGTACTGATGGTGACATACAGTGACGAAGTGGGGATAGGGTCTAGGATTCGCGTTTCGGAAAGACCTGCTAAATTGGCGTCATTTTCAATCAAAACTGGCGCGTCGCCCAACACGCCTGCTAACGCCGTACCAGCATCAAAGTTTTTCCACCCAAGGTTATTACACCAAACAGCGACACCGTCCTTGATAATCCCAGGCAACCCAATAACGACCGCTTCAACAGCGCAGTCTCCATAATTTTCTACAAGTGTCTGGCGTAAGAGTGTGACGTATTCATTTTGATCCGCTGGCGTCGGAAATTTAATCATTTCACCGACATCGCCGTTTTTTTCAAAACTAGCGATTAACGTTTTTGTCCCACCTGTGTCCACTGTCACTAACATGTTAATAGTGTAGCATATATGTCCTGAATTGTGCTTAGGGGTAAAAAGGGGTATAATAAAGAAAAGTAAATGAGAGGTAACCTATGGCAAATTCAAATCAGGGTGGTTCGATACTCAATTTTCTCGTAGTTGGCGGCGTTTTAACGGCGCTTCTAGTTGGAGGGGCATATTTAGTCCAACAGCGTTCGACGCGTTCGTCAACGGCTCCTGCACCAGTAGCGGTGCAACCATCTGGGCAATCTTCGGACAAGGCCGACACAACGACAGCCCCTGTCGCAGACGATAAAAAAGCAGCAGTCGAAACCAAAAAAGAAGAACCTAAAAAAGAAACGCCAAAAGCAGCACCCGCCCCTGTCAAAGAATCGTCAAAGCCAGCTGCTCAGCAGCCAGCTCCCGCAACAGCTGAATTGCCAAAAACTGGTCCAGCTGACTTTCTTAGCTCGATTATTGGTGCCGGTCTACTTAGCGGCATGATTGTTGCTTATACACGTTCACGACGTAGTAGCGTTACACTTTGACTTAGCACCCTATCTGGGGTACAATAGAAATAATCTAGGAGCGCTGTATTTAGCGTGCTTCAGAAATATCAATTAATGAAGGAGTCTTAATAAGACTTATGGCAACAAAAGCCACAATAACAATGGATGATTTGCTCGCTGCCGAAGGCGACAGTGTCAAGCAATTAACAGCAGGTGAAGTAATCACCGGTACAGTATTAACACTTCGTAAACACGAAGTTCTTATCGATTTAGGCGCACAAGGTGTTGGATTTGTCCCACGCCGCGAAGTAGGATTTTCTCGTGCATTAAAAGAAGGCGACGAAGTAACAGCTAGCGTCGTCGATGCAGAACTTGATAATGGCTATTCACTTCTTTCGCTGCGTAAAGCAGCCAAAGATCGTGGATGGGATGATGTTGCAGCACGGATGGACGCTGGTGATATTATCGACGTCTCTCCTTACGATGCAAACCGTGGCGGACTATTAGTAGAATTCGAAGGTGTCCGTGGATTCCTACCAGTTTCACAACTTTCTGCCGAACACTACCCACGCGTTGGCAGTAGCGACAAAGACGAAATCTTGCAGCGTTTGAACAGCCTAGTTGGCCAGACACTAAAGGTTCGTATTCTTGACTGCGATCGCAAAGCAAACAAATTGATCTTTAGCGAAAAAGAAGCCATCAAAGACGGCCTTGCTGCTCGATTTGAAAAACTTGCTGTTGGCGATAAAGTTACCGGTATCGTTACTGGTGTTGTCGATTTCGGTGTCTTCGTTAACGTCGAAGGTATTGAAGGACTTGTGCACATCTCAGAAATTAGCTGGGAACGCGTCAATAACCCAAGTGACTACGTTAAAGTTGGCCAAACTATCGAAGCGAAAATCATTTCAATCGATAAAGACCGCCTTAGCCTTAGCATGAAACAACTAACACAAGACCCATGGCTTGATGAAGTCGAGCAGTTCAAATCCGGTACTGATGTTGAAGGTACGGTTACTCGCATCACTCCATTTGGCGCATTTGTCCAAATCAGCCCAGCTGTCGAAGCACTTGTTCACATTAGCGAACTTGGCGATGGCAACGATGTTGATCCAGAAAAAGTGTTTACATTGAACGAGCGTAAAGCATTTACCGTGCTTGATATCGACAAGGAAAATCGCAAAATTTCCCTTAGTCTGACTGACAAAAAAAAGAAATAAACCCCGTTAATTAAAACAGGGTGTAATCCGTCACGTGAATGGTGACGGGCAGAAAAGGAGTTTCAAAATGAGCCAAGAAAAAGTACTTGTTGTCGCTGACTCGATTACTGTTGGTGAATTAGCTGAAACGCTCAATTTGCCTGTCACTAATTTGATTGGTGAGTTGTTTAAAAACGGCATTGTTGCAACCATCAATCAACGAATTGATTTTGAAACAGCGACGATTATTGTCGAAGAACTCGGGCTAGACGTCGAGTTGCAAAAAAAAGAAGCGAGCACCGTTTCGGCGCGTAAGGTTCATGAACTAAGCAGTAAAGCAGTCGATCGTCCACCGATCGTTGCTGTTATGGGCCACGTTGATCACGGTAAAACAAGTTTGCTTGATGCCGTACTTAAAACGTCAGCGGCCGCTGGTGAAGCTGGTGGTATTACGCAGCACATTAGCGCTTATCAAACTGTGCGCAAAGGCCGTTCAATTACATTACTCGATACTCCAGGACACG
>JAQGGY010000013.1 GCA_028289095.1 Candidatus Saccharimonadota bacterium | reverse complement strand
TAGCGGCCTGATACGCGAACCAGAACTAGCCGCAGAATTAATCGCAGCCGCTAAACAAGGCGGGCTACCCGTCAGTGTAAAAACCCGACTTGGATTTACGCACATTGACGAATGGCGTGATTGGCTTACGCACATTTTAAAACAAGACATTGTCAACCTAACCATCCATCTGCGCACACGCAAAGAAATGAGCAAAGCTGACGCACACTTTGAATTGATTCCAGAAATTAAAAAGTTACGTGATGAAATTGCACCCCAAACGTTACTAACTATTAATGGCGATATTCGCGACCGCCAACATGGCGAAGAATTAGTCGCACAATATGGCATCGACGGTATCATGATTGGTCGTGGCGTGTTTCATAATCCGTTTGCTTTCGAACACGAAAAACGCGAACATAGCAGGGAAGAATTACTAGGTTTATTAAAACTACAGTTGGATTTGCATGACAAGTACACGCTAGAATTGGGCCCTCGGAAATTCGATCCCTTAAAGCGTTTCTTTAAAATATACGTCCGAGAGTTTGACGGTGCCAGCGAACTGCGCGATACGTTAATGCATACAAAAAGCACCGATGAGGTGCGTCAAATTTTAGGTCAAATTGAATTAGCCTAACAGGTAGAAAAAATAATAAGTGGCGGCGGATTGCCGCCACTTATTATTTAGTGAAGGTCTTTGGGGACGGGAATCGGCGCATAATCATCAACTAGTTCTTGGCCGCTGAGTTGATGAATGCGCTGAGTCACCAGCGCAGCAATTTGATTCGGCGATAAGTCTTTGTACTCATCATGATGAATTGCTTTGCCGATAATAATGCGTACCTTTTTACGACGACCTGCTGGTTTCGCTACATCAGTTCCTATAATCGCAATTGGCACGATAGGGACATGACTTGCTTTGGCGATTTTAGCGACGCCAACACGCGCCTTATACAGACGTCCGTCAGGCGAACGCGTGCCTTCAACATGCAGTCCAACAATTTTACGTTGCTTGACTGCGCTCACCGCATCATTAATGAATGCCACCGCACCACGACCCGTCCGGTCAACAGGGATTTGATCTGATGACCGAAAAAACCACTTCACGAATTGACCCGCTATGCCACGACCAACAAAATATTCTTTCTTTGCGCCGAAAATAATTTTACGGCGAAATATTGACACAATGATGGCCGAGTCTGACTTGGCCAGATGGTTTGCGGCAAGAATGAAGCCGCCTTTTTTAGGTAAGTTCTTTTTACCACTCACTGTTACGCGGTATATCCACCATACAATCGGCGCGACGAGGAGTAGCCTAAAAACATGATACAGCATGCTTGTCACCTTTTTCTTTTCTACCTGTTAAGCAACGATTCGCCAGCGAATTGTTTCACGGCGATCTGTTTGTATCATACAGTAGGATAGTAGGCGCGCCAACCATAACCACTCTCGCACCCTATAAACTCACCGTGATATCATGACTTGTCATACAGACAAATAGTAATAAAAAACGACGGATGCAACTCCGTCGTTTTTAACAGTGGTTATTCTTATGCAGTAAGTGCGAAGTCCGCGTGGTTTTCGCGCATACGCGCCAGAACAGGCTGATCGCCAGCCGTTAGTGTCGACGAGACACCTAATGTCCGAATAAGGAAGTCCGCATACGCTATTTTGCGTGCTTCTTCGAAATCAATGCCTGGAATATTTTCGACTGCAATCTGCGCGATTGCGTCAGCGTACATTCGGCCACGCCAAATATCAATAACAAATGCTTGCGGCTCTGACTCGACACCAGCATCTTTTAATTTGACATCGAATTTACGCTGATCGAATGTCGTTCCTTCGATATCGTTCAGTACGACATATGCCTCTAGATGGTCGGCTGATAGCTCCTTAATGACAGCACCATCATTTTTTATAAAGTCCATGGTTGACTTGCCGTCTGCGTTTGAATAGTACATCTTGTCGTCCTCAATCGCTTGATACGTCGCGAATACAGATTCGATCGCTGTAACATTTTCTGCATAAGATTCCCCATACAGCACGCGCAGTACCCCTTCGATCTGAGTACGATATTTAAGTGCATTCTTGGTGGTCTTTGGGTGATGATCAATCGCACCACACCCACTCATATCACCCTCGGCGTCAGTATCCGTATGTGCCCCATATTCGATATTCATGTCCGATAATTTACCAGCGATAAATTGACGGTCACCAAGAACAGTTTCGTTACGGCGTACTGGCCCGCTAATAGCACGCCACATACTCGATGCAACAACCAGTCCTCCACCAAATAATTTTGCACGACGTCGCGACTTGTTAAATTCTTCCATTTCGCCAGTTTTCGTATCAACAATACGGAAGATTCGAGCAGCTTGGCGACCGTCTCCACATCCGTCGTCATTCGCATCAATATCAGTCTTTGAAAAAACTTCAGGGTCGTTTGAGATAATTTCATTGCCAATACGTAAATCATCATGAGACAACTCGCTGTTTTCGATTCGTTTCGCTACGCTAATCTTGCCTTCGCCAAATCCTAAGCCATTTTCAGCAAGACATACAACTTCGTGGGTTTGCTCACGCTCTAATGTATCATATGGCATTTCATACACTCCTTGTTCATTCATATTATTGTCCAAACTTTTATATTTTTTTAATTTCTTTATATTTTTATACGCCAGTGATAAATAAAAGTAAAGCCCGCACAGGGGAGCGGGTAGTACTTTTTACATTTTTGGCTATTATTTAGCGATGATGGCGGCGACGCAGGCCAGCGACTTTTAGGCGTACCGTGTGACGGTCGACAAGTTCATGCGCTTTTTCAAGCTCAACTTGGTTTTTGGCACTATCGCGCATTTTAATAGCACGATCGAGTGCGGCTTTAGTTTCGGCTTCGACAATATCGCTACTCGCATCGGCTTCGTCAACAAGGACGCGCACGTGCTTTTGTGAAATTTCAATGACGCCGCCACTAATGGCATAATAGTCTAATTTACTGTCATCATCGCCCTTGTTAGTGCGAATCGCGATTGCACCCGGTACCGCGATGCCAACAAGTGGTTCGTGCCCAGGAAATACCGCAATCTCGCCATCAGCAGTAGGGATGATTACTTCGTAGACTTCTTGGTCAACTTTTTTGCCAAGTAGGGTAATAAGTTCTAGATTCATATCTATTATAGTAACAAAAAAACCCGCCGCTGGCGAGTGGTGTTTATATGATAGATAGATTGAAGTGGGGTGTAAGAGTGGCGACAGTGCGCCGCCACTCTTACGATAAATGATGTACGGCCGCTAGCCTGTAACTGCGACTGCAAGGATCGTTATAATCCAAATGACATATGTAATGACCATGTACACGGCCAAGACAATTATCACAATCAGCAGCCGGCCGGCAGTCTTTTTTCGCTTGGCATACGTAAAGCTGTCATCATCTTCTTTTGGCTTCAGCAAACTACGCCGATAGAAAAAGAAAAAGATAATCAGTGGCAAGCACAGGAAAATGCCGAAAAATCTGGTAAATCCCTCGATTGCTCCGAAAAGCCCGCTGATCCATGTTGGTGGACCCGAAATAAAACCAGCGATGAGGACGAGCAAGACGAGTGCTATTGCACCCGCAGCCAGAACTCTGACCAAATCAAGTTGCTTGACTCCGTCGCCGTCTATATCTCGGACGAATGGGTTTGCCATATTGCTCCAATCTATCTATCAAGTTTCGAGTAAATTACTCAGTGAACTACTCTATGATATATTATAGCACAAAATTAGATAAAAAACAACCCTGCCGATTGGACAGGGTTGTTTTTGGTCGATGAAACTAATCTTTTTTGTCAGCAAGGCTGCCAGCGGCCATATAGAACCAGCTTTCAGGCTTGTCGTCGTATTTGCCAGACAGGATGTCTTTGGCGTCACGAATAGTGTCTTCTAGTTTAATGTACGCACCTGGCGCACCAGTAAACTGCTCGGCTACAAAGAACGGCTGGGCAAAGAAACGTTGCAAGCGGCGGGCGCGGTTAACGGTTTGCTTTTGGTCGTCAGATAATTCTTCCATACCAAGGATAGCGATGATATCCTGTAATTCTTTGTATTGTTGCAAGACACGCTGAACTTCACGGGCGACGCCGTAATGTTCTTCACCGACAACTTCTGGATCAAGGCTATTCGAGCTACTGTCTAGAACGTCGACAGCAGGGTAGATACCAATTTCTGTTAGCGCACGGTTCATAACGATTGTCGCGTCTAAGTGGGCAAACGTCGTTGCAGGCGCTGGGTCAGTAAGGTCATCGGCAGGCACGTAGACGGCCTGTACGGACGTGATAGAGCCCTTTTTCGTACTGGTAATACGTTCCTGTAATGCACCCATTTCTTGTTGCAAGTTCGGTTGGTAACCAACGGCGGAAGGCAGACGGCCGAGTAGAGCAGAAACTTCGGCACCGGCCTGAGTGTAGCGATAGATATTGTCGATAAATAGTAGGACGTCTTTGCCTTCGTCACGGAAAGCTTCGGCCATAGCAAGGCCTGAAAGGGCAACACGCAGACGGGCGCCTGGTGGTTCGTTCATCTGGCCAAAGACAAGGCTCGTTTTGCCAAGCACGCCGGCTTCTTCCATTTCATGGTACAAGTCGTTGCCTTCACGGGTACGCTCACCAACACCGGCGAACACACTGTTACCACTGTGGAATTTAGCAATATTGTTGATTAACTCCTGAATCAAGACGGTCTTGCCGACGCCAGCACCGGCGAACAGACCAGCTTTACCACCCTTTGTAAGTGGCGCAATCAAGTCAATAACTTTGATACCCGTTTCAAGGATTTCAGTTTTGTTCGCTTGTTCGGACAGAGCAGGTGGTTCGCGGTGAATCGAACTGCGTTTGCCTTTTGGCGCAGGCTTGCCGTCAATCGGATCACCAACGACATTAAACATACGGCCTTGGGTTTCGCTACCGACAGGAACGCTGATTGGTGCGCCTGTTGCAGTGACTTCTTGGCCACGACGTAATCCATCGGTGCTAGACATTGAAATCGCACGGACGGTTCGTTCGTCAAGGTGCTGAGCAACTTCTAGGGTAATGGTTTTTTTATTGTGCACGATTAACAAAGCATCGTACATACTTGGTAGGTTTTTGTCGCTAAATTCGACGTCCACCACAACACCAACAACTTGGATAATGCGGCCGACTGTTTGTTCTTTACTCATCATATTCTCCTTATTACTCACGTGTTACTCGCTAAGAGCCTCTACGCCGCCTGATATTTCTGCTAATTCCTGGGTGATCGCGCTTTGACGGGCCTTGTTCATTTCTAGCGTCAAATCATCGGCTAATTCCGAAGCATTGTCGGTGGCGTTTTTCATGGCCATCATGCGCATACTGTGTTCGCTGGCCCGTGCGTCTAGTAGTGCCTGAAAGATTTGTGCCGATACTAATCGGTAGGTGACACCATTCAAGACTTCTTCGACGCTTGGTTCGTACAACGCGCTACTGATTTCGGTTGAAACCTCGGTTTCTTCAAAGCCAGCGGGCAAGATACGTTTCACTATAACTTGTTGAACCATGCCGCTGATGAACTTTGTGTAAATAACGTCCACGGCATCAACGTCACCATTGGTGAAATTTTTGATGGCCGTATCTAAAATCGCATGCAATTCACTTGAACCTGGGCTATCTGGTAGGTTTTCATACACACCCAAAATATCCGTGTGATTCAAGCGTGTTGCATATTGTGATGCCTTGCGACCCACAGCAATCGATTTTGTTTTGACGTTGTTTTTCTTGTCATCGCGCAGTTCGTTAATGTACGTTTTAGCGATATTGCTGTTGTACGCACCGGCAAGCCCTTTGTCACTAGCAACGACGATCAATAAACGAGTATCGATTTTTCGTGCCTGAAACAATGGATGCTGCGCAGTGACACCTTGGCTAGCAAAGTACGTCAACAACTCGTTGGCCGCGTGCGTGTATGGTTCGGCGGCTTTGTCGGCTTCTTGGGCGCGACGCATTTTACTGGCCGCAACCATTTGCATAGCTTTAGTAATCTGCTTGGTACTTTTTACCGAGCGGATACGTGATTTAAGCTGTTGCGTTGATGCCACCTGTTATTCCTCGAAGCCTTTAGCAGCAGAGACTGCTGTTTTATGAAGCATTTTAAGCGTCGCATCGGTTGGCTTGTCACCCTTGTCTAGAGTGCGCATGTCGTCTTTGTGATCTGTCCATAATCGGGTCAAAAATGCGGTTTGCGCGTCTTTGATTTTTGCGACAGAAACTTTGTCGAATAAGCCGTTTGTGACCGCATATATACTAGCAACTTGTTCCCAAATGCTCATTGGCTGGTACTGGACTTGCTTTAGAAGTTCAGTCAGGCGCTGACCACGTTCGATCTGTGATTTTGTTTCTTCATCCAAATCACTACCAAACTGCGCAAAGCTGGCAAGTTCGCGAAACTGTGACAAGCCAAGCTTTAAGTGGCCGCTGACAGATTTAACTGCTTTGGTCTGGGCGGCACCACCAACACGGCTGACTGATAGACCAGCAGAAATCGCAGGACGGATACCTTGGTAGAACAAGTCAGTTTCCATAAAGATCTGACCGTCGGTAATCGAAATAACGTTCGTTGGAATGTAGGCGCTAATGTCACCAGCCTGAGTTTCAATGATAGGTAGGGCAGTCAAGCTACCAGCACCTAAGTCATCAGATAACTTCGCCGAACGTTCAAGTAAACGAGAGTGAAGATAGAAGACGTCACCAGGAAAGGCTTCGCGGCCTGGTGGGCGACGAAGTAATAGTGACATCTGGCGGTAGGCAACAGCGTGCTTAGTCAGATCGTCATAGATCATCAATGCGTGCTGTTTGTTGTCGCGGAAGTATTCACCCATGGCAGTACCAGCATACGGAGCAAGGTACAGCATTGATGCAGGGTCGCTTGGACCAGTTGCAACGATGATGGTTTGATCCATAACACCTTCTTGCTTTAGGCGGTCAACTAGACGAGCAACCTTTGAAAGCTTTTGACCGATTGCAACGTAGACGTTAACTACACCAGTTTTTTGCTTTGCCTGGTTGATCATCGTATCGATCGCGATTGCTGTCTTACCAGTTTGGCGGTCACCAATAATCAATTCGCGCTGACCACGGCCGATAGGGAACATCGAGTCGATAGACATAATGCCCGTCATCAATGGTTCGTGGACTGATTTACGCCCCATAACACCGATTGCTTCGCGCTCGACTAGGCCGGTTAATTTCGTTTTGATCGGACCAGCACCGTCAAGTGGACGACCTAATGGATCGACAACGCGGCCAAGTAGTTCTGGACCAACTGGTACTTCTAGGACTGTACCTTTTAGACGGACGGTATTACCAGCAGATACGGACGCGTCTGAACCTAGTAATACTGCACCGATTTCGTCTTCCATCAAGTTAAGGGCGAAAGCCTCGACGATGCCGTCTTTTGTTTCAATTTCAAGCATTTCCGAAAAGCCTGCTGAACGTAGGCCGTGGACCCAAGCGACACCGTCGCCGATTTTAGTCACGATACCAACGCTATCAAGATTTTCAGATGTCTCTAATCCCGCGATTGCGGCGCGTAGGTCCTGGGATAGTTCTGTTATTGCAATATCTGCCATCTTATTCCTTTGTTTACAGTTGTTTTGCCCGAAGAGCGTTTAGTTTGTGGCGAATCGTGCCGTCGAAGCGTTTGCCAGGGATATCAACGCGGATACCGCCCAGTAACGACTCGTCGACAGATTGACGAAGCTGTAGTGATTTTGCACCGGTCATTGCCTTGATTTGGTCAGTAATAGACGCATCAAGCGGATGTGCGCTCGCGACATCGGCGACGACAACGCCGCGATCGGCCATTTCGGCTTCGATATCGCGCACTAGCAGCTGCTGTTCACGCGTTCGTCCGCTGTCCTGCAGGTAGGCTGCGACTTCGCGCAGTGCTTCGCTGACCGGCGTACCGGCAACTAGCTTATCCGCAACGTATGCAGCCATTTTGCGACGAGACAAACGAACAGCCATTAGATTATTTAGCCCCTTTGACGGCCGCAGCAATGACTGCGTCGTCGACTTTTGCTGTCACTGTTTTACCAACGACTTTTTCAGTCGCCAGGGCTACTAGTTCGAGCGTTTCGTTGTGCAATGCTTTTTTAGCGGCAACGATATCTTTTTCGATCTGCACATGTGCGTCGGCAACGATGCGTTCGGCACGGGTTTTCGATTTTGCTTCGGCGGCTTCAATTGCTGCCGATGCTTCTTCTTTGGCAGTTGTCACGATATCTGTTGCATCACGGCGTGCCTGTTGCATTAGCTTGTCAACCGCTTGCTTTGCTTCGGTCGCTTGCTTTTCAGCCTCGGCAGCAGCTTTGCTACCGGCTTCGATTTCAGCCTGACGTGCGTCAACGGTCTTCATTAAAATTGGGTAAACGAATTTTCCCAGCAGCCATACTAAAATCACAAAAGCAATCGTCTGGAAAATAAGCATCATCCAGTCGATGCCGAGCGCAGCAAACACATCACCCGAAGCGGGTTCTGCTGCCTGTGCGAATTGTGTTAATAGATTCATCGTAATGATCTATCCTTACGCCATAAATTTCGCGATAATCGCAACAACGATACCGATGATGGCTAGTGAGTCAGCAAAGACAATAGCGGTAATCATCAAAGTACGGATGTCGCCTAGTTTTTCTGGGTTGCGGCCAAAGGCGTTCAACGCGCCTGCACCAATAAATCCAACGCCCATCGCAGCACCAAGTGCAGGCAATGCGTAGGTAAGTCCGAATGCTAGTGTTTCCATTATTTTATTTCTCCTTTAATTATTTTCAATTATATCATTCTTTAGCTGTGACAGGTGTGGACACGTGATCAGCGGACGAATGGTCGGGATGGGATGAATGGCTGGGTGCAGCCTCTGAGTGGCCGTGGGTATCGACGGCGAGCGATGTAAAGATAAGGGTCAGGATAAAGAATACATACGCCTGGACCAAGCCGATGAACAGCTCGAACGCCATAAATATCGGCAACGCCACGACGGCAAGGTAACTAGTCAGGATAGCGATGATCAGCAGTAATACTTCACCGGCAAAACAGTTACCGAACAATCGGAGCGCAAGTGATAATCCGCGGGAAAACTCACCGATTAGTTCCAAAAATCCTTCGAACGCACCCAGTGGATCCTTGAATGGATTGCGCAAATAGCGGCCCGCGTTGCCAAACACGCCATGCTGTTTAATGGCGTACACTTGTACGGAGACCATGGTGATAATCATTAATGCGATCGTAAAATTCAAGTCGGCAGCCAAACTACGGAAAACCGGCACGCCGTCATACATAATTGATCCGATACCCGGAAGGATACTTAACCAATAGGATATCAGAACGAAAAAGAAAATAGTCAGCGCAAGCGGTGCGATTTTGCGGGCTAATTTTTTATCAGAAATAACCGTGTCAATTGATCCCAACATGCCCTCGAATGCCCATTGAATCAGGCCGACAAAGCGGTTGTAGCGACCTTTTTTTACCATCATGGCCGTATAGCCAAAAATACCCAAAAAGATCAATAGGCCGACCAATCCAAGTAACATCGCGTTTGTAATAGGGAAGCCGCCAATAGCAAAGACTTCCTCGGCAGCGAGGCTGATGTGAATGTCGGTTGCGGCAAAAATATTCATACTATTACTTTTTCACTCGTTTCAATTGGTCTTTGATTAATACTGCGGTGAGGGCGATGCCGATTGCCATACTGGACACCATAATCCATGGGGTCGTATGTAGCCATTTATCAGCGAAGAGTCCTAACAATGTCATGCCAATCGTCGGCAAAAACATTCGCCATGTCGTATCACCAATGGTTGCTAGCAATAAAATGACCGTCGTTCGGTCCGGCGGCATGGGCGTTTTGTCATCATCGTTTTGAGATGTGCTCATTACTAGTATACTATAGCAGTAGAAAGGTACTTTGCCAACTTCATGCCACGTCGCAACCAAACACCACAGCACCAACCATTCCGCTTTGTCAGCAACTGCCAATCGAAACGCCGCTATGCAACCGAGAGGCAAGCCCAGGAAACGGCCGAGCATCAAATGCTTATTAATCAAGATGTCCAACTGTCTATCTATAAATGTGATGAATGCGGTGGCTGGCACCTTACCCGCCGCGTCAGTAAATGATATAGTAGGGAAACGTACAGGATAATTATTGTTAGTATATAAAGTATAGTAAACTTAGTGTATAATAGGTAGTACTACAAAGGGAGAAATAATATGACCGATTCAGCACCACAGGTAACCATCTATAGCACGACATGGTGTGCATTTTGCAAAACCGAAAAGCAGTACCTGGACAAATTAGGCATCGCTTACAACTACAAAGATATCGAAGAAGACAAAGCCGCATACGAAGAGCTAATGTCTAAAAATGGCGGCAACTTTCAGGGCGTCCCTGTCACCGACATCGCAGGCGAAATCATCTTGGGATTTGACCGCGCTAAAATTGATGCAACACTTAAAGCAAAGAATATTCAGCCAGTAGCTGCATAATTCAATACTCGCACAAAGAAAAACCACCTCGATAGCGAGGTGGTTTTTTAATAGCACGATTGGTTTACTTGCCGACCATCAGTACGTCGCCGTTCAGTGAATCGCGGAAGAACCCGTCGTGGCTAACATACAACACAGCGCCAGTGTATTTGCTGATCGCTGTTTCTAATTCCTCGATACTTGGCAGGTCAAGGTGGTTTGTTGGTTCGTCTAGAATAAGTAGCTGCGGATCGTCAGCTAGCATTGAAATCATTTGGAAGCGCGCCTTTTGCCCACCAGACAAACGCGAGATAGGGGTTTTGCCGTCACCTTCAGTAAATAAGTAATCACTAAGCAAGCTGCGGATTTTTGGCGTCGAAATAGATAGATTACGATCAAGATACATCTTTTCGATCGCGGCTTCAAGTGGTAACGCGAAATACGTCGGCGAGACTTCTTGTTCGTACACACCGATACGCATGTGGTTATCCAGGCTAACGTCACCTGCAAACCTTGTCGCCGTCGTGTCGCCAAGAAGGGCTTTAATCAGTGTCGTTTTACCAGCACCGTTACGTCCACGGATTTCCAAAGCCTCACCCTCGCGAAGGTCGATGTTAATGTTTTCAAATAGAGGAACGTCACCATAGCCAAGGCTAAGGCCTTTGACATTGACCAGCACGTGCTTGCTACGACTTTCCTCGTTTTTCAGGTTCATGCGGATATTTTGCGCCTTGAATTTGTCGTACTGAGCGGCGACTTTGTAGTTCAGGTTGGCGGCAGATTCTTTGTCGATCCAGAATGATGGCTTTTCTTTGGCTTGTAGTTCTGATAATTCTTTGCGCGAATTTTCTTCGAGGCGTTTAAACTTTTGGATCGTACCAGGGTTACGGGATTTTTCTTTCAAACGTTGGTAGTCAATCACTTTAGCTTTTAGGTTGACGATGCGCTTTTCAACCATTTCGAAATCGTTCATCTGCGTACCAGTACTGACGGCATTTTGCTTTAAGTACGCACTGTAATTACCCTTATAGCTGACACTATCACCGTCTTTTAGTTCGATAATTCGATCAACTTCGTTTAAAACATCACGGTCGTGAGTAATAACCAGCATGCCTTCGCGGGCGTTTTGCATCCACTCGACAAACTGTGCCTTTGCGACATAATCCATGTGGTTCGTCGGTTCGTCGATTAGTGCTAAATCAGCGTCAGAGTGCATGATTTTTACGATTTCAATCAAACGTTTTTGTCCACCAGATAGGGTAGAAAATTGACGATGAGCAACGCCGTCTAATTGGAAATTGTTCAGTTCGCGTTCGATCTGCTCTTCGATTTGATAAAATCCCTTGTCGTCAAAACGCATCAGCGCCTGGGTGTATTCGTCAATTTTTTTCATGTCATCGCCCATAGTTTCAGGGTAGGTTTCGATGATATGACTGAGTTCTGGATATTCGGGCAAGCCCGACAGGACATACTGTAGCACTGTCTGGTCACCAATATTATGGTGTTCCTGCTGCGTCGCCACTACCACTGTTCCACGCTTGTAAATCACATCGCCTGTAAAGTCTTTGTCAGATCCCGTAAGGATACCAAACAGCGTTGATTTACCAACACCATTACGGCCAATTACGCCGATCTTTTCATTGTCGTCAATACTAAATTTAATCCCACTCATTAATAGTTTGGGACCAAAACTTTTTTCTGTGACAGTAATATCGGCGATCATCTAAATAAGTATACCATAACAGAGGTAATGGGGCAAACAACAATGGGTATTATTTTTTTGTCTGAGTGCGACTAGCAAGTGCTTCTTGATAGATAATTTCTAACTTTTTTGTCTGGCTGTATTCGCCGTACATCCGCGCCAGCTGCTTGCTAGCTTCGCTGAAATGCGCGGCTAGTTTTTTATTTTCAAGTAATTTAATGACACATTCGGCAAAGTGAGCCGGATTATTGCGCGCAACAAACCCATTTTCACCATCACGTACAACTTCACTAACATAGCGGTCTACAATGACAAATGGCAGACCGGCGTGCGCTGCTTCGTGCAGGACTAGCCCCTGTGTATCGGTAAGTGAAGGGAAGGCAAAAATATCTGCAGACGCATAGGCGACGCCCAAATCTTCGCGTGGTAATGCGCCCGTAAACGTAATGCGATCACTAACACCAGAATCGCGTGCCATTTGTTCAAGCGTTGCGCGGTAGTCAAAATCACCAACATATAGCAGGCGGGCATTCGGTCGCTGACGGACGACTTTTTTAATCATTGGAATTAATAAGTCCAAATTTTTCTCGGCGCTTAATCGGCCAGCATATAAAATAACTTCGTCTTTTTTAGCAATACCATGCGCGGATTTGAATATATCCACCTGCGCTGCAGTCGGTTTTCTAAGGGCGTTAATGCCTGTCGGAATTGTCGTAACATCAAACCAATATTCATTCCGCCAGCTATCTAGCTGTTTTTGGCTTTTCTGACTAAGGGCGATCACAGCGTCGCAGCGACTATAAATCATCGCGATCAAACTTTCAACGATGTCCTGACCCCAATCAGCGACAACGCGGCGCGGTTTATACAGACGCATCAGTTCGCGCACGTCTTGACCATGAAAACGGAATGTCATCGGTAATGTCATCGCGATCATAAGCAAACCTGGCACGACAGCAGGGTAATGTTTGATGTACTGTGATAAATCCGTACTGTGCTGCGCTACCAATACGGCGCCAGTTTTTTGCGCAGCATATACGCCCATTAAACCAACTTGGCTAGGGGTAAAGAACTGAATTACATCCAGATTCATATCCTTGATACGGCGAAGCTCGACGGCAGGAAAGAATAGCGATAAATTATAATCATCAAAAAAGACACCCTTCATACTACGGAAACGTATGATGTGATCGTCATCGAATTCTTCACGGTCCAAACGAACGCCTTCGGCAGGGCAAAAAATAAATACCTCGTGACCCATTGATTCCAGGTGTTTGCGGGTAATGTCCACGACGTAGACAATTCCGTTGATGGAAGGTCGGTAGGTATCAGTAAATAGGCCTATGCGCATAATATGTTTTTATTATACCAGCTGCTTATACATTTTGACGAGTTTGGCTGCGGCTTCGTTACTGTCATAGCGCTTGGCAATCGCTTTCGTTTTTCGCTGTTGTTGCTTGTAAAAATGCGCGTCAGTCCGTAATTTTGTAATAGCAACTGCAAAGTCATCGTCCTGGCAACGGATAGCATCACCAGCGAACGTATCGTTGTATTCGGGAATATCCCGCAATACGATCGGCAGCCCTGCACCTGCGGCTTCTAGTACGCACATCGGATGGTTTTCTTGCTCGGCGGGCAAACAAAAAACGTCGGCAGCTGCATAATAATCAAATACATCATCATGAGGAATCACATCTGTTATAGTGACGTTTTTAGGCGCGTCTGTCATCATCTGATGCATGTGCGCATAATCCGCGCCCAATTGCTTGAAGGGGATTCCGCCAATCCAAATAAAAGTGACGTCAGGCAGGTCAAGTGCCATTTGAATAAACACGTCCAGACGCTTGCGCGGCTGCACCTGCCCATTACCCAACACGACGAAATCATTTGGTTTGATGCCGAGTTTTTTTCGCGCATCAACCTTTTGTTTATCGGTCGTAATGTATCGTTCCATGTCGATAGTATTGTAGAATACTTCGATTTTGCGTTTGGGTACGCGCAGTTCATCATGTAGCGTCCTAGCGACCATACCTGAAACAGCTAATACCTTGTCGGCACGATTATAGTACCACCGCAAAAACCATCGCGCAGCGAAAAGCCAGTATTTCGCTAGGATTATTGACCCCACTAATGATGCGGGTACCACGTGAGCCGAAACGACTTTTCGTGGACCAATCTGGGCCATTTTTCGCCATGCATGCATACCAAACGTATGCAAATGAATGACATCACAATCAACTTGCTCGCCAAATTTGCCGCGGATCACCACAACGTCATCGCGTCGCTCCAGCGCTGATGCCATTTCATCATACGCAGTGTGGACGCCATGCCCTTGAACCGAGATGTCACTTTCGGACACCATATTAACGCGAATTTTATTATTCATAAACTGCCATTAGTTTACCACAAAGGAAAAACCGCCCGTTCGTTATCGCTGGCTGCGATACGAACTTGGGCGGTTGATTCCTGTTCAACTAACTCGTTTTTTCTTGATTCCGTATTCTTTCCAGTCGTAGTGTGGGTGACCCCACGGAACGAGCTCTTTGGCATTGCCACCATCAACCTTGATGCCAAGGTAGCCCCAAAAGGCAACCGCGGCGAGGATCAAGATAGTGTGCAGGTTCAGCCCTGTTGCAAAAAGCAGCGGGAAGAACGCATAGAACAATCCGCCGAACAACACAGGGTACGTGACGAAGTCATGAAACAACTTCGTCGGCGAATCCAGGCTGGCGATGTGACCCAGTTTTTTGTAACCGGGCTTGTCGATAATGAAGTGGAATCCAAATCCAGCGGCAATGCCTACGATCCAACCGGCGATGAACCAGCCGATCATCAGCTCACCCTTGAAGCTCATCTGGCTCCACTTGTCCGCCGCAATGAAAAATGCAAACGGCAGGATGATTGTGTCGCCGTAAACGAACGACTTTGCCTGGATTTTGGTGTCAAAGACATTCTTAACCACTTCGCGTAGGGACGTGCCACGACCACCATCTTCGACTCTGCCTGCTTCAAGCATAAAGGCGAGTATTGGGAAGATGATAGGTGACGCGACCCAGGCGAGGATGAATGCCAACACACCATTGCCACTAGTTGTCGCAAGGGATAGCCACGGGTACAGAACGAAGACCATCAAAGCGAGTATCGACATGAATTTCAGCTTACCGCCCAACGGGCACCTACTCTCGGGTAGAAAAATCGGGTTAAACAGGAACGATGACGCAACTATAAAAACTATATAGAAGTATCTTCATATTCTATTATACATCAAAAATACTTTTTTGTCAATGTATTACAGATGAAGCAGCCGCTACGACTTGATTGTGGTGCCAATTGACTCGCCAGCGATGGCTTTGGCGATATTGTCGGGTTTCAATAATTCAAATACAACCAGCGCCTGATCGTGTTCGGTCGCTAGACCAAGCGCCGCTTTGTCCATGATTTTTATATCTGGTTGCTCTAAGGCCTGCTGATGACTGATCGTAGTGATCTTTTGTGCGTTCGGGTTTTGCGCTGGATCGCTATCGTAGATGCCGTCGACTTTGGTTGCTTTCAAAATCGCGTCACATTCCAGTTCCAATGCCAGACTGACTGCAGCCGTATCTGTCGTTAGGTAGGGGCGGCCAATACCGCCTGCAACGATCACGACGCGACCCTTTGATAGATGCGAAAGTGCACGGCGGTGCGTAAACTGATCTGCTACTTGATCTAATGTCAGATTCGTCAGTGCACGAGCGGTTAGGCCATTACTGTTAAAGACGTCGGTCAGCGCGACAGCATTCATAATCGTCGCCATCATACCAATATTGTCAGCGGTCACACGCTGGACACCTTTGCCAGCCAATTGCGCACCACGGGCATAATTACCGCCACCGATCATGATAATAATCTCGGCGCCTTGCGCTTTTTTAATTTCCTCGGCAATCCATGCCGCGCGGTCGGCGTCAAATCCACCGTCAAATTGTCCCTGTAGTTGTTCACCTGATAATTTCAATAGAATACGTTTATACATGCCCCTAGTATACTCGTCGCCAGTCGGATCGCCATTATTGCCAAGTATAAATTTAAGTAGCATAATAGGGGTTGTGGAAAAGGATAAGAAAACCCCAGATGCCACTGTAACTTCAAAACAAGAGAGGGAATGGAAGAATCCAACAGACGCTTTCATGCAACCACGCGAAATGGGACACGTTTTTGGCGGAAGCGCCAAATCAACTAGCAAGCGAGCCGCAGCCAGCCCTGCCGAAACCGAACTCGTCACAATAGCGCCAGACCAGAGAGTTTGGACAATGCAAAGAGCAAAAGCTCGTGAAGTCGCCGTCGCTCACTTTGGATTTACAAGCAAAGACCTTCGGAAGGCGAGCAACGAACTCCGGGTAACCAACCTAATGAATGCACTGCTTGTTGTTACGCGCGACGGTGGCGTGATTGTAGGCAACAACCCCGAACATGCCAAGCATTTAAGAACCCTCGACAGGAACAATTTTCCTTTCGGGCTCCCTGAACTCTAAACCCCATCCACACGCCCGTACAGCCCGGTCGACACACAAGTGTCAAGACCGGGCCGTACGGGCATCATTCATTTCTATGTGTTTTCTAGCGGCTGCATTTTACTGAGGTCGAATATGCTATAATAACCTGCAGTTATGGGACAAAAAAAGAAACCAGTTACAGCACCGAAAGCGATCGTTAATCGTCGTGCTCGGTTTGATTACGAACTGGGTGACGAAATCGTTGCCGGGTTAGTTTTGACAGGTCCCGAAGTCCGCGCCGCACGCGACGGACACATTCAGCTGAAAGGATCATTCGTGACAATTCGAAATAATGAGCTGTGGCTGAATAACGCCAGTTTCAGCATGAAAATCAATAAAAAAGGCGATCCAGCAGCGCGCACTATCGACACCGAACCGCGAAAACTACTCGCCAGCCGCAAACAAATTGACACATTAGCGTCTAAAAAGAAAACCGGTTTAACTATCGTACCGACGCGGCTCCTAACAGCAGGGAAATTTATCAAAGTCGTCATCGCACTAGGCAAAGGTAAAAAGAATTACGACAAACGCGAAACTTTGAAACGTCGCGATCAAGAACGCGAAAGTAACCGGGCAATCAAACACGCATAAAATGAAATACCCGGTAGCGAATGATCGCTACCGGGTATTAGTCATGGCAAGAGCGTAATTATCACTCCTGTGTTTTGGATTTAGGGAGGGGACGGATAACTTTAGCGCCAATATTATGACGTAAACGTCGTACGCTTTTAGCGTAGGTATCGATTTTCCATGCAATATCACCGTCTTTCACGATAAAATCACTACTCTTTACCCTACCTGCATCGGTGCGCGTCAGAAAGTAAAGTTTACTACCCGCGGCAATCTTAACGACATACTTTTCCATTTCTGCTTGCCGCTGATTACGCAGTTTAGGCAGTGTGGTATAGATTGTAAATTCGTATTCAGTGTCAGTGACAAGTTCACGATCAACTGTCTGTTGACCAATGCCGCTTTCCTCGATGAATGCCTTCAACACTTTGAGGCCAGCATCGAGTTCGCTAACTGTCCTGTTTTCTGCAATGCCCATGGTCACTCCTTCACTAGATCAACACCATGACTAAGTACAAAAATAACATCTTGCATCACAGTCGTCAACGAGGCCGCATGGTATAATTGATAGATGAAGATTTACTCCTGGAATGTTAACGGAATCCGCGCAGTCGAGAAAAAAGGTGCGCTTGCTGAATTTATCAAAAACGAACAACCGGACGTCATTTGTTTTCAGGAAATCAAAGCCCATGAAGCACAATTGGACATCGCATATCCTGAATATGAAAAATATTGGTATTCAGCAAAGCGTGCAGGCTACTCTGGCACGGCCATCTGGACAAAAATCGCACCGTTAAACGTATCATACGGCCTACCAGAAGGCTTGATCGACGAATATACACTAGATAGTGACGAATATGGCGATCCGTCAGACGAAGGTCGCGTTATGACGTTAGAATTCGATGATTTCTACCTGACAACCGTCTACACGCCCAACAGCAAAGGTGACTTAACCCGATTAGCACTGCGCCACAAACAGTGGGACCCGGCATTTTTGAAATACATGAAGCGCCGCGAAGAGAAGAAACCGGTGATATTTTGCGGCGACCTGAACGTCGCACATACCGAACTTGACCTAGCTAATCCGGCAGCGAACGTCGGCAAGCATGGCTTTACGAACGAAGAGCGGGAAGGCATTGATAATATCTTGTCTGCAGGCTTTGTCGACACATTTCGCATGTTCAACAAAGAAGGCGGCAATTATACTTGGTGGACGCACTGGGCAAACTCACGCGCCCGCAACGTTGGGTGGCGCATCGATTATGTCCTAGTGTCTGACAGCTTGCAAAACCGCGTCAAAGAAGCGTCAATCCATGCACAGGTCATGGGATCTGATCACTGCCCAGTCAGTATTGTCATCGAATAATTATTTGAAATCGTCAGGCTGAATGTCGCCAGATTGATCTAACATATTACGTACTAGTACTTCTAGTTCAATTGCATTTGCGATACTTAGTGCAAGTGCCCGTTCGTCACTTGGCAGACCCACCGCGCCGTGCTGCACTAACCGCGCAAAACTAAGGGCCTGTGCAAAGGTCGTCGTTTGATGACATTGAGAAGCGAAGTCGAGGGATAGATACCGCAACAGTTCATCTGCAGTTTTGGGCGTAACAGTTGCGCACTCACCCGTCATAGCACTAATAGCGAGCTTTCGCATGGCGGTCACGACTGCCGCATGTTCTTGGTCATCTTGCAAGACGATCTCGAATTGGCTCGCTAATTCATCGTTCACTCGCTTGTCATTAAACTCCATATATCCAGTAGTATAGCAGCGAATACTAATTACAATACCGGTCAAGTGTATTTATCGACAGACAGTGATACAATAAAATACATGACAAAGCAAAAATTTGCAGCCTTTGATATTGACGGAACACTATTTCGTAGCGGGTTATACCGAGAAGTTTTTTATGAATTGTACAAAATGGGTGTTTTGCCGACTGACCTTGGTGAAGAAACGACCCTAAAACACCGCGAATGGCGCCACCGTGTGCATGGTAACGCTTTCGAAGAGTTTGAAACGATTATGGTAGGGGGGATGGATTCATATCTGACAAAACTTCGACATAGCGACTATGACGAAGCAGCTCACCGCGTCCTTGAAGAAAAAGCCGAGAACGTCTATGTATACACGCGTAATCTATTGCGAGACCTACAGGAACAGGGATATATGACGATTGCTATCAGTGGATCGCAGAAAGAGCTTGTCGAACCATTTGCCAAGCGCTACGGGTTTGATGCATGGGTCGGCCAAGAATGGGAACGTGGTAGCGAATATTTTACTGGTAACGTCACGAAAACACATACCGGCAAAGATAAAATTATTGAACGACTGATGGAAGAATATAATTTAACCCTTCAGGACAGTTACGCAGTAGGTGACAGTAATGGTGACAGCAGTATGCTGGCGATGGTTGAAAACCCGATCGCGTTTAATCCAACGCACGAATTGCTAGCAAAAGCCTTAGAAAACGGATGGAAAATTGTCATCGAACGCAAAAATGCCAGTTTTGAACTAGTAAAGGAACCAAATCTTGGACAATACATACTGGAAAAAACAAACCAGCAATAAACCGCTGTATCCGGACGCGGAATGGAACAAACCCGAACAGCGCTCACAAGCGGGCCGCATGGGTATTATTGGCGGCAATAAGCTAGGGTTTGCAGGCGTAGGGGAGGCGTATGGCGTCGCCTCGGCAAGCGGCGTCGGTGAAGTACGCGTCCTATTGCCAGATGTCTTGAAAAAGACAATTCCAAGCATTATGACTGATGTATTATTTGGAGCAACAAATCCATCAGGTAGCTTGGCGCGCGATGCACATATCGAAATGGAAGCAATTGGCGCATGGGCAACGGGCGTTTTACTAGCGGGTGATGCAGGTCGCAATAGCGAAACGGCAATTCTATACGAAAACTTCCTAAAAGATTACGCTGGGCCATTAACTATCACGCGCGATGCCGTCGACCTGATAAAGAATAGTTCATCCACGATCGTGGAGCGACCAGATACGCTACTGGTCGTGTCATTCGCCCAACTACAAAAAATATTTCAAAGCGTCTACTACCCAAAAGTATTAACATTTAGCATGCAGCTAGCACAACTTGTTGAAGCGCTGCACAAATTTACCATCACGTATCCATGCACGATTATGGTACTCCACAAAGACTACATCGTGATCGCCTCGGAAGGTGCCGTAACGACGACTGAATGGCAAAATCCAATGGCGATATGGCGGGGGAGTGTCGCCGCCAAAGCAGCCAGTTATTGGCTATGGAATCGGTCATCACCGTTATTGGCCGCTACGGCAAGTATCGCTAAAGCATAAAATATAGTAACTATATGACAATTCGTGTTATTATATTATAATATGCTTAATTATGAGGCCGTCCCGCTCCTTGACCCGACTGCTCGGTACGTTTTTGAAGCTGCCTCACAAAATAAAAATACGATTCTACAAGCCAGTGTTTTGATGGACGCACAGATTACCGACGCACAGATGCGCGCGCACTATGATCCGAACACTGACATTCCAGACTTTCACGACGAGATTGCCCACTTAACGCACTTTGCCCAGCAATCGATCGAAGAAGCCGATCAGACCGGACAGGGGACTTGGACGGATTATTACCGCCTAGTTAGCCAAACGGCATTTTTAGAACAGCGCATGAAAGCACCATTTGTGTTTGCAGAGCGTCGTTTTTGGCGAGAGCGCGATAATCTAGTAAACGGTATATATGGTATCAGCGCACAGATTATCGACGACGCCTTGCGTGAATATGATTCGGAGTCGGCAACACCATCAGACAAAGAACAGCTGCGTGGCGTTATCCAAGAACAGACTTTTTTAACATTATTCAACAAAGCACAACAGCAAAAAAATCTAGCCGTCCCATCCGCCACGTGCTCCGACTTGTATCATAAAATTGATGCCGAGGCCTGGATTTTTCCCGACAGGCAAACAGACCCTATGTATATCCCGGTACAAATAAAATCATCTGTGCAGGATGATGAACAATTCATTACACCACAGGGTGGAATCACATTATATGCGCACGAATTTAACAATAACAATCGCCATCTTAGCATTTCGCGACTTCTTGCTCATGAACATCATTTCATGAATGGCACTGCCAAAAAACTACCAGCTCGTCAACAACAGCAATTGAATATAGCACGCAATAAATTATTTGCTACTATGTCTGAAAAAATCCAGCATATTCGTTGAAACTATAGTTAACAAATTAATCAATACTCTACTAGTAGACAAAGCCTTCACGAGGCACCTGCACTTCGACAGGGGATGAGCGATGAGTTGTTGAATTGTCGCCAACCTGACCAAGGTTATTTTGGCCTGCGGCATAGATACGGCCGTTATTACCCAGTACATATGTCGTAAATTCATCACGCGTTGACATGTCGATTGCCGTGACTCCCGCAGGAAGGAGAAATTCTTTTGTGACACATTCTCGATAGTCATTAGCCGCGTCACCCAGCGTTCCATTTCCTAACTTGCCGAACTGATTACGACCCGAACCGTACACTTTACCATTCGTCGCAATAACCATTGTCGATAGATACTGCGTCCGCCATTCATCACTTAATTTCGTATAGTCTACTACTGCGCCACCTGGTAGGTTGACGTTATAGATATTGTGCCCACTGCCCGGCGCATTGACACATTGCCCCATAAAGTTACGGGACGCATCCGCCCAGTTCGCCAACTGGCCGTACGTATTCTGCCCAGCACACCACATACCCGACCAATCATCCTTTCGCAAACCACAGAAATGGTTCATTCCCGTTATCATGCCGCGCCAGCCGTTAATAGCGCCTGTCCAAGTCGTGAAGTTTTGCGGGCCGATGCCAGCGGTGCATGTCCATATCTGTATCCGCGTACCGTTAGCGGTACCGCCACCAGTTGTATCTGCGCAAAGTCCACTCGCAATATGAACTATGGTACTGCCACCAACCAAATCAAATTTCTGCGCGTCGGTGTCATTGCAGTCGTACAACTGCAAAGCCGTGCCGGGAGTAAGGTTATTACCAGGAACGTCCAAACATTTTCCTGTTCCTAGATTGGAAAGCTGTTTATTCTTACCGTACACCCAGGTTTGCGCCCCAGAACCGTTGCAATCCCAAAGATGAATAATATTGCCGTTTTGTGGATTATTGCCATCATTATCAATACACCTTCCGCTGTGCGTACCATTCCAAAATTCGCTACCTGTAGCATACGCTTTGTTCGGATGGGTAAATAAAGTCGGCGTCTGGCTAGTACCCGTACTGCCAGTTGTCGCCCCATTACCAAAATCACCAAATTTATAATCACCACTACTCCAAATAGTCCCATCCGTACCGAGGACGTGGACAGACGTAAAACCGTCGCTGACATGATACGTTGCTGACACATCTTCTATGAATCGCGCACCGGGAATATTGTAACGTATAGGGTAGGCGTATCGGCCAGTTCCTGTACCGTTTTCGACTGGGCCTGTAATAGAACCGCCGCCGTTTATTCCAGCACAATACATGTCATTTGTAGTGGTAATGCCGCACGTAATGTTTGATTCGGTATAAATTTTGCGAAGCGTTGCACCTGGCGCAGGTATATCTAACCTGAAACGCTCGGGGCTGCCAATCTTTAATATCCTGTAGGCAGTGTCATTAATTCCCAGGCTACCAAATGAATTTTCGCCCGCGCAGTATCCTTGACCGTCAGAAGCCAACACGCACATCGAATCCGGGCCATAGCCGCTGACAGACATACTAACAGCCGTCAACCCTGCAGGTAGACCGAACTTATGCCAACCGATCGCAGCCGGCATTAAACCATCCTCGCCACCACCAGGTGCGCCCCGGCACCATGCTTCGGCAGTATCTGCAATGATACACACAAAGGAACCTCCTTGGCCCGACGTAGCGATGCTTGATACTGTCTTTACACCTGCGGGCAAGACCATTTCGACTGGCGACAGTACAGACGCGGGCGAACTAGTATCGGTAATCTGACCCATACTATTTGCGCCAACGCCATGTAATTTCTTGCTAGTAGACAAAACTACTGCTAGGTGCCCGCCGCCTTTCCAGCCAGCACCACCTGCAATCTTTGGTTCAAGGCTAAAATTACTGGCCTGTACTAATGTATGTGAATATGTCTGGTGTACCGTTCCGCTTGACTGTCGGATTAGTTGTGTCGAACCGACGACAGTCACCTTGGCATAACTTGCTGATCCAGCGACGGGCGCCCAAACCACAAACGTCGTACGGATATTGCCATAATTAGCTACATACTGATTACCGCCCGCAATGGTAGCGCCCGAACATGTCGTATCTGGTCGTAAACGCGCCCCGTCATTCCATTGTGCTGTGTAATTATTCGCTACCAAACACGCCTCGGCTCGGGCCTGACCAGCTTCGGCAGCTTCTTGGGCGAGCTTTGTGTAATACTGTTCGTCTAAAGCGACGCGAACACTACTGGCTGCAGATACAGCAGCCAGTAGCACAATAAGCATAACAACTGACGCCACTAGGATGGTAGGTAGGGCAAACCCACTAATTGCAGTACGACGAGAGAGGTTTTTTGTTTTTAGCATAGACGCTATCATAACCAATATAATAACAGCCTATCTAACAACGTACAACAACGCAGTGGCATGCAAGAGATGGTTTCAGAAAAATGAGTAGATTTCGCGCAAATAATATTGGTGGGCAAGGGGGGACTTGAACCCCCACTCACTAATGTGAACCAGATTTTGAGTCTAGCGCGTCTACCGATTCCGCCACTCGCCCAACAATATTATTCGATAAGTTTTCAACACTTACTATTTACCATTTCCGCCATAATAATAGATGGAAGTGGTAGATGCTACCAATGTATTGTACAATAGAATGTAACAGGAATCTATACATGAAACCAGATGAAAACGATGACAGGCGAATGGGCACGCCGCTGATACCACAGCGATCGTTTGTTCATACTCCTCCATCAACGCAGCGTGGTGCCAATAATCAAGCGGCGGCGGCAAATATCGTCCGCGATCAGCTTGATTCTATTTATAACGGCAACACATCCACGCCAACGCCTCAGACTACACCCGTACCACAAAACGAGGCTATATCGCAGCAAGAAATCACCGCGTCTAATCCATACGAACGCACACAGATTAATCCTGCCGAAGTCCAAGTCGACCAGTGGAAACAGTACCATAGCGCCTGGCAGGATTATTATCAAAAATATTACGAGCGCTACTACGTTGGACAAGTATATCGGGCACATCAAGAACTAGAGTCACGCATCGCACAGGCGAGTAAAAATGAAAACCCAGCTGCGGTTGCAGCAGCTACTACCGAAACACCCGTCAACGGCAATCCGATTGACACATTCAACCGCGACGAAGCATTGTTCGATCTGCGCAGCAAATTACTTGAAAAAGTGAATGATTCTGCTAAAAAAGTACGCAAAAGCCAACATTTCGTTCCAATATCCGCAGCGGTGTGTGTTGTATTTCTATTCCTATTCTTGCAGTATAACCGCGTACTGTTTTCTAACGTCCAGGCCTATATCAGCCCTGGTAGCATTGATCCGGCAAACATCATCGTCGACCCACTTAGCAACGTCGCTGTTGGCCCTGAACCAAAATTGATTATTCCCAAAATAAACGTAGATGTTCCTGTTGAATACAATGTCACTCCTGATTATGATTCGCAGATGAAAGCAATGGAAAAAGGTGTCGCGTGGTTTGGCATTCCGGGCGCCAACAGTAAACCAGGCCAAGTCGGCAATACGGTGCTGTCAGGTCATTCTAGTAACGATATTATTGACCCAGGCAGTTACAAGTTTATTTTCGCCCAGCTGGAACGACTGACTAAAAATGACACTATTTATGTCAATTATAACGGCGTACGACATACATACACCGTGACAAAAACAGAAGTCGTCAAACCAACGGATGTTCAAAAGTTAATTTATCAAACAGACAAACCTGTTTTGACTTTGATTACCTGTACACCATTAGGAACGTCATTAAACCGCTTCTTGGTGACCGCCGAACAGGTTAGTCCAAGCCCTGGCGCAGCTGAAGCAGCTCCTGACGCCAGTAACACTGGCGGACCAATCGCCATTCCCGGTAACTCACCGACATTCCTAGAACGCGTCTTTGGCGAATAGATACCGTTTTCAATAGCTATTAAGGAAGAATCATCTGTACGCGCGTCAGATGAAATTGGTTGTCGGCGGACTTTACAATGCCATACAAATACTTGGCATTTGGGCTGTACGTCACGCTAAAACCTGGCGCAACGGGCATAATTTCATGTTGGTTCATGCCATCGAATTCATACATACGCAGCACGCTATCCTGATCGTGCCACACAGTATATCCATCTAGCCAATGAAGCTCACGCTGCAATGGAACGGACGTTTTCAATGGAGTAGTCGTCGTCTTTTTTAGTTCCAAATCATGAACGACATACATAGTTGGCGTCTGTGCAACGACAAAGCGTCCGTTTGTCAGAATCGAAACATGCTGAATGCCACCAGGAACATTCATCGTTGTGACCGCAGTCAATGCCGCTGGGTTGCTGTCATCGCTACGAGACAATGGACCTTTCGTCACTTCTACAGTCTGGCCGTAGGCAAGCGCATAGAAGTACTCATCAAAATATTTACCGACGGAAATATGTAAAGGAGTCTGCCCATCATCGACATACGAACGAATCACGCGTGGCTTGGATGCGCCCTCGGTGACATAGCCGGCATGCCGCATTTTAGATGTTGGATCCAAGAGTGAAGTGTATAGGATCGTCGTATTGTCGAACAAAGAAAATTCTGCAACATTCGACACAAGCGGGCCGGACAGCGTTGCCGCACCCAAATCTATTTTGCGAACAGTATTATCAACTAACGCATACAGAATAGAATTATTATTTCCGCTAAATACTAACTTGGTGGCATTGATACCTAAAAGCGTGGTGGCATTTTTGGACGCGGCAACATTCTGCGCATCAACGACAATCCATTCAATTTTTGCATCGTCATAGGCGTGTTTAACCAATATCATCCGGCTGGTCGGGTTCCACGTTTCTAATGTAAATGATTGCGTTTTATCAGGGGCGGGCGCGGTATACGCCGTCGCTGGTAATTCAATATTTGTCGTTTCAACTTCGTCGCGTGACAGGTCAACTAGACGAATCGTCGGCGTCGCAGGATCGTCTTTGATAGCCATCCACTTGTTATCTGGCGACGAGGCTGTGCTGCTAACGGTCGCGAAATTCGCAACATTCGTCGGCTTTAAATCATTAGGAACCAATCGTGCATACGTCAGCCACAATACGCCACCGGCTTTGACGTCAACGGATTTCTGCCACTGTTTATAGCCTGGCCGTTGCATCGTAATGAAGTGTTGGCCCGTGCTGAGCGTTTTACGTGATGCGGTGCGCGTGCCTAGGTTTTTGCCGTCAATCATCACGTCAGCCGCACTAGGGGCTGTATCAAACTGCACCAATCCACCTTGCTCGATCTTGCCATCCGTACGATTAAATTGGTACCCCAGCATAAAGAACACGAGGATAGATACCAGTACAACGACGGCGACGGACATAATAGTATAGATGGTAACAAGTTTCAGTAACTGTTTGCGTTTGGAGGGTTGACGATACATATTAGATCTATTATACCAACATTGCGATAAACTCTTGCATAATCGTTAGCATTTATCTACTATATTAAGTAACAACTAGTGAAAGAGAGGCCGCGGGTAGTACATCGTCTCTCTTTTGCCTAAATAGGGGGAGAAACCAACATGAGCCAACAAACAGTCACAATAAACGGCATTATTTACGATGCCCAGACTGGATTGCCGCTCCGCAAAGCACCCGCCGAAGAAGCCGTGCGTCCTACTGCCTCAAAAGTAACTCACTCACAAACAATGCATCGTGCCACGCAAAAATCCGCTACCCTTAACCGTGCATTTGTAAAAAAAGTAGCTGCAGCCGCAGATAAAACTACTACACCCGTAGTTCATGCAACTAAACCATCCATAACCGTACAAAAAAGTCCGGCAATTACTCGATTCGCTCCACACCCAGCAGGCGCTAAGCCGGTCGTCCGACACATGGATATCGGACCGAAATCACACCCAATCGCGGCAAAAGCACATCAAAAGATTCAGGCGGCTCCGCAACCTGTCACCGCTGCAACGCATGCATTAAAACCTTCACAAGTCATCAAGAACGAAGCAATCGCGGAGGCAATGGCAAAAACACCAAAGCACAATGCCAAGGCAAAAACAGTAAAACAGCCCCGCAAACATTCACGCACACTCAGCCTTATGTCCGCTAGCCTAGCAATGATCATGCTAGCAGGCTACTTTACCTATCTGAACATGCCGAATCTATCTGTCCGTGTGGCCGCCGCCCAAGCTGGTTTTGATGCAACATATCCAGGCTACCACCCAGATGGCTATCGCATTAATAAAGTCGCGTATACCGACGGCCAAGTTGGCATTCAATACGTCGCAAATGGCAGCGAGCAAAACTTCACCATTAAACAAGAAAAAAGCGGTTGGGATTCTAGCGCACTACTTGCTAATTACGTCGAACCGACATCAAAAGGCGGCTATATTCCACATAGCGAACAGGGAATTACCGTCTATGTCTTTGATAACAACGCCGCATGGGTTAATGACGGCATCCGCTACACAATCAACGGCAACGCGCCATTATCTAGCGAACAAATCCTCGACCTCGCAACAAGCATGTAGGCAGGTGACGCCGCGGGTGGCACTCAACAGGGCTGCCCCATAATTGTTTTATGTAGTCATAAAAAGCTCTAGGGGTGGATTGAGTGACAGAACCCGCAATTACACTACAGTGAACAACAGCAGGTCTGATATCTGTTATAATGAAAAGTGATTATGTCATTAGACCCTCAACCATCTAACACACCCCATCAACCAGTCCGCACTCGTTTCGCCCCAAGCCCAACAGGCTTTTTACACGTTGGCGGCGTTCGAACGGCACTTTTTTCATGGCTGCTAGCGCGCCAAGCAAGCGGCGCATTTATCCTACGCCTAGAAGACACTGATCAAAAAAGGGAAGTAGCAGGATCGGCCGAACATTTGATGACTAGCCTGC
>JAQGGY010000062.1 GCA_028289095.1 Candidatus Saccharimonadota bacterium | reverse complement strand
CTCCAGTTGATTTCGATACAGTTACGTCTAACATGTACTTTACTCGGGGTGCTGTCTGTGACGGCGATAAGCCGCCTAAGACTGGCCAGGGTGCAACAAAGATTGCTATTCAGTACAAACTTGAAGGTGGTGGTACTGCCTGTATCAATAACTAGAACGGTGACGTCCTAGTGAAAAACCTCGACAAATTCGTCGAGGTTTTTCAATTGTCGGTGTTTTAAGGTATGATAGTGCTTATGGAAGAAATTTTTACCGTCATTATATTAACAGTGTTTGGGCTTATGTTGGGTAGTTTTGCTGGCGCAACTGTGTGGCGTATTCGCGCCCGTCAGCTAGCTGACGATAAGGCGGCAGGCGAGGACTACGACAAGAAGGAGTATGTAAAATTATTGCCGCTTACGAAATCATCGGTGCGCACTGATCGCTCACGATGCCTGCACTGCGAGCATCCACTTGCGTGGTACGATCTGTTGCCACTAGTCAGTTGGATAGGCCTTCGTGGCAAATGCCGCTATTGCCGTGCTAAAATCGGTTGGTTTGAGCCATTAATGGAAATAGGACTTGCGCTGTTCTTTGTCGTTTCTTATTTGGCATGGCCAGTGCCTTTAGACAGTGTCATGGACGCATTTAGTTTTATCCTATGGCTTATTGCTGGGATATTGTTAATTATTTTATTCGCCTATGATTTAAAATGGTTCTTGTTGCCAGATGTAATCGTTTTTCCTCTGATTGCGGTAGGGGTGATTATGACTGGTGCAAAGGTTGCGACAGCATCTAATGTCACTGGAGTATTGATTGACGTTGCAGTATCAGTGACGATTCTTAGTGGCCTTTATTATGTCCTACATAAGGTTTCGAAAGGTCAATGGATAGGTTTTGGGGATGTAAAGCTGGGCCTAGGACTGGGATTATTACTTGCCGATTGGCATTTAGCGTTTATCGCATTATTTGCGGCAAATTTACTAGGCTGCTTAATTGTCATTCCCGGCATGCTAGCGGGCAAACTCACGCGTACGTCACGTGTTCCATTTGGTCCGTTGCTTATCGCAGGAGCGGTTATAGCCATGCTTTATGGACCAACTCTTGTCATGGCCTACTTTAGCGCGCTTAGCTAACATGCCTTCATAGCGTTAGTAATGGGGTGAAAGATGTTTTTTACGTGATACTACTTATGCTATAATGAGCGCACATGGGCAGCCAAAAAAATACCGGTTTTACAGTTATCGAAACGATGCTTTTTTTAGGTGTTGCAGGCGCGTTAACTGTCGGTATTTTAGTGGGGTCGGGCGCGGCAATAAATCAGCAACGTTATCGTGACAGCGTTAATACTTTAAAATCATTCATTCAACAGCAGTATAGTGAAGCGACAAACGTCGTTAATGGGCGTGATGGCAGCGAGGCGTGTGCAAATGCAGTTATCGTGCAGCCACCAGCTATTGTCACACCCGAATCACGCGGCACAAGCGAATGTATGATCCTCGGACGTTATGTTGTTATTGATGCGTCTGGTACTCGAATAACTGCATCAAATATTGTCGGCCACCGCACGTCAAATGTCCCAGAGGCATCAAGTGATATCGCCGAAGTAACGACAAATTATCGTTTAGGTACATCAACAATTGGTCAGGATTCAGCGGACATTGCTTGGGGTGCTACCGTGGTAAAGCAAAAGACAACCCAAGCGATGCCATTGACAATGATTATTCTCCGCTCACCACTTAGCGGGTCAATTATGACGTACACCAGTGAAGGCGTAGTAACTGATCTCGCGAGTATGATTACCGCGGCAAATAGTAGCGTCACTAGGAACTTATGCGTCAATATGGGGGCTGGTATAGTGGCGGGTAATCGCATGTCGGTTCAGATCAGCCCGTTTGCTACTAGTCAGGGTGCTATCCAAGTACCAATAGAAAGAACGAGCGTATGCGATTAATAAAACGCCCTAATCAGTCTGGTGATACGCTGATTGAAGTGATGTTTGCATTCGCTATTTTTGCGCTTGTTGCTGTCGGTAGTTTGACGATTATGAATCAAGGTATCGCCGCTGCCCAGCGATCATTGGAAATTACGCTGGTGCGTGCGCAAATGGACGCTCAGGCAGAAGCTATACGCTATATTCATCAAGCATATGTCGCAGCCTATCAAAAGAATGGCCCCGCACCAACGGGCATCGCAGCAGAATGGGTAAAAATGACAAATAAGGCAACCGGAAATGGTGCAGATGTCGCATCGCCATTCGGAGTAACGAACGGACCAGTCTGTCCCGCGACAACTCCAGGGCAGAAGCCTTTTATTCTCAATGCTCGTACTGCGACGGTTGCAGACTCGGCGCCGGCATCTTCGCCGGCCGCTGGCTCATCACTGCCGCCATTTGCACAAGTGATATATAATACCGATTCAAGTATTAATCAGGCGTATGGCATTTGGGTAGAAGCGGTACCATCACCGGTTAACCCTAATGGGACAGGTTTTGTGGACTTTCATATCCGATCATGTTGGAGTGGATCGGGTAGTGCGGCTCCAGTAACATTAGGAACGATTGTGAGATTATATGAACCAAGATAATAAAAGCGGATTTACTTTAATCGAACTGATGCTGGCTATGACATTCATCGCCGTTTTACTAGTGGCGATTGCCGTCACGACAATTCAAATTAGTGCCATTTACAACAAAGGCATTACGCTGCGTGAAGTAAATCAAGCTGGGCGGGCAATTTCAGACGAATTGCAACGTAGTATTTCTTCAGCGGTGCCTTTTGACGTCACACCAAGCGTTGATGATTCGCCAGCGACTGCGGGGTCGAAGTATGTTGTACGTGACGGCGGTGGACGTTTATGTCTGGGGCGATACACGTATGTATGGAACTACGGACGTTCAATAACAGGCGGTGGTGGTGCAGCGCCATTGTTGAATAAGTATAATAATGGTGAAGCCGTAAGGTTTGCTAAGGTGACTGATCCAAGCGGATCTTTATGTGCCGATCCAACGTTGGCTATCAACCGAGCGGATGCTTCCGAGATGTTGACGAGTGGCGACCGCGATCTTGTTGTCCACGATATGACAGTTGTCAGCGGAGCAGCAGATACGACGACCGGCCAGGCGATGTATGCTATATCAATAGTGATCGGGACAAACGATAGCGAACAATTAACAACGAATGATAGGTCTTGTCAGCCGCCAGCTGACGGAGCAGGAAAAGAAGATTATTGTTCCGTGAATCAATTCGATATCATCGCAAGAGCAGGCAATAAATCAGGGAGTGATAAATAATGACAACAATCAAACGACAGCACAAGCAGCGGGGCGCAGTAGCGTTATTTGTGGTTGTTTTCGCGACGCTACTTATGATCATTATCACGATCAGCTTTATTCAGTTGATGCTTAAAGATCAACGACAGGCAACGGCGAGTGATTTATCGCAAAGCGCGTATGATTCCGCAAAATCGGGCGTGGAAGACGCTAAGCGCCTGCTCCTTCTTGATCAAGATTGCCGTAACGGTATTGCATCCGCAGCAGTTAATTGTGGCGCGGTTGCGGCAGCTATTGATTCTAATGAGTGCAATACGGTCGCTGCTATTTTTGGACAGCCGACAGATACCGAGACGCTGGTTCAGCAAAGTGAAGGTGATAAGTCATTGCAACAGGCGTATACCTGCGTAAAGATTGACGCCGTCACTGCAGACTATAAAGGAATTATTGGAGCAGATCAGTCCAATATCGTTCCCTTAAAAGGTGTCAGCGATTTTGATAGCGTGACTATCAGCTGGTTTACTCGTGATGATGTATCTGCTGCAACGAATAGTTTAACGGTCGGTTTTCCATCTAGCGGTGGTCAGGTGGACTTACCTAGGATGGGTAGTCGATGGGCGGCTAATTATCCTGCATTGCTCCGAACGCAGTTAATGCAGACGGGCAGTAGTTTTAGGCTTTCTGATGCGGACACTCCTCAGGCTGGCAAGAGTAATGCGAATACGTTATTCCTTTATCCCTCAGCGACGGGTGCTTCTAATATGAGTTTTGCTCTTGATGCTCGGCGTGACCAGCTGAACGCTCCTCAGCAGACGAAGTGTGTCAACAGTTTTAGCCTCGGAGAATATGCATGTTCTGTAACGATTGCTTTACTCGAGCCTATCAATGGTAGTGCGGCGAATCGCAACGCCTATTTGCGACTAAGTGCGCTTTATAACGGCGCGCATTATAAAGTGCAATTATCTAGGTCTGGAACGCCTGTTGAATTTGATCGTGTGCAGCCCGAGGTAGACTCAACTGGTCGAGCAAATGATATGTTCCGCCGTGTAAAGAGCCGTATAGAATTCAAAAGCGACTTTATTTACCCAGAAGCCGCGGTCGATCTCGAAGGAGATTTGTGTAAAAGCTTTATTATTACAGATAAAGATGCTGATTACGTCAGCAGCGCTACCTGCACTCCTTGATCAAATAATTTATTCAGTATCGCTATGAAATTTTTCGTACACTTCACGTAAGTGTTCATCGGTAACGTGTGTATATACCTGTGTCGTACTAATATTACTATGGCCAAGCATGACTTGTACGCTGCGCAAATCCGCACCATTCATCAGTAGGTCGGTCGCAAAACTATGGCGCATTGTATGCGGGCTGACATGTTTCGTTATGCCAGCAAGTTTAGCGTATTTGTTAATTATTCGCTGGATACTTCGTGCACTTAAGCGCCGGTAATCACCACTTGTATTGGGGGTATTATTACGGCTATAACTAAGGAATAGTGGAGGTAGATTATCAAGCCGCGCCGCAAGGTAATCTTCGACGCGGGTTGCAGTCGCTTCGCCGATAAAGACGGGCCGGTCTTTTTGGCCTTTGCCGCGTACCATAAATTCGCGACGCTTAGTATTTACGTGATCGCGGTTTAAGTTTACTAATTCTGATACACGCAGCCCACTTGAAAATAATAGTTCGATAATGGCACGGTCGCGCAGTCCATCTTCGCTATCTAGTGAAATCGTATCCAACAGTCTGGCAACTTCATCATAATGCAAAAAGGTGACTTGCTTGCGTGATATTTTAGGAAGCTCAATTTTTTCAGGACTAAGGCTGAGTATATCGCGTTTCGATAAATACGTTAAAAATCCACGTAGGGCAATCAAATGGTAACTCTGTGTAATAGTTGCTAGCTCGTCGTCATTGTTATTTTTATAACGGTTTAACCACAAACGATATTTACGGATCATTTCTGACGTAATTTTATCTACGGACGTATCATTCGTAAATTCGACAAAACGCTCGAGGTATAGCGTATAATTCTCGGCAGTTTTTGCCGATCGTCCGCCCTCAACTTCTAAATGCTCGACATAATCTAAGAGCAACTCGGATACATACATAGTCCTAGCATAGCGTAGATTGTTGTTGATGGGTATAATGGACTGCAAAGTAGTAAACCGAATGGAGTGATTATGGATTCAAAAGTACAACAGACATTGATTATTTTTAAACCCGATGCTGTACAGCGTGGTATTGTTGGAGAGATTTTAACTCGCTTTGAGCGAGTCGGCCTAAAGATCGTCGCAACGAAAATGCTCGCACCTGATCGCGAGCATTACCATAAGCACTACGAAGAAATTGGCAAGGTAATTACGCGTCGTGGTGAAGCTACGTTTAACGCCGTGCTCGATATGATGAATGAGGGTCCGGTTATTGCAATGGTGCTCGAAGGCGTAGAGGCTGTAGAGCTTGTTCGTAAACTTGTTGGTACGACCGAGCCAAAGTCGTCAGCACCTGGTACGATCCGTGGCGATTTTTCTCATATGAGTTATGGATATGGAGATGACCACAATAAAGGTATTCCCAACCTTATCCACGCTTCAGGCGACCTTGCGGATGCGCAGCAGGAAATTCCACATTGGTTTTCTAATGATGAACTATACGATTACTCGGCCCTCAACGAGAAGTTCACTCGTTAGGGAGCGACTGGTTATTGCTATGAAAACAACAGCGTGATACCGCTGTTGTTTTCATGCTACAATAACTGATATGCCTCGGTAGCTCAACTGGATAGAGTAGATCCGTCCTAAGGATACGGTTGCAGGTTCGAGTCCTGCCCGGGGTACCAAAGTAATACCCAGGCATTATGCCTGGGTATTACTTTGGTTGACCTGCGTAGTAGATCCGAACCTGAAAGGTTCGTGTAGCGAAGAGAAATAAAAATGTGTTTACATATTTTCATGAACAAGCGGAAATAGGAAGCGAAGCGACCGCCTGACTGCCCGGCCTTTTTTACTACGCTCTGTGACGGACCGTAGTATAATAATCATATGCACAACAAAGACAAACAAACTGCGCAACTCGACTTTGATGGCCAGCGGGATGGGGAAGAGTTACTATTTGTATTTCGCCGCCATATTATCGCAATGAGGAAGGGATTCTACTTATTACTTATTCCGTTTGCAATTTCGGCTGTTCCTCCACTTATTTGGCAGGCTAATTTAGAATTATTTTTGTTGCCAATCGGGGGGCTATTACTCGGTCTCATTCTTTTCGCATACCATTATCTTATGTGGTATTTTACAGTGTATATTGTGACTGACCAACGTATTAGGCAAATCACGCAACGGGGCTTTTTCGGTAAGGATGTTGTCGAGCTGCGACTATCAAAGATACAAAACATAAGCTATAATGTACCTGGGTTCAGCGGCGAGATTTTCGATTTCGGAACAATCGTTATTCAGACCTTTGTCGGTGACTTAGTTATCCACAACGTTGGTCATCCGGATCAAATCTATAATAAGTTACAAGACGCTGTATCGGCCGCGTTGGCTGAACGCTCACAAGGAGATTATGAAGAAACTATTGCTTAAAAGGCGTGCAGCAAAAAAAGAAATACCGACGCGTATTACTAATGAAACTGTTGCCGAACATCGCGAGCGTATTTTAGCCGGTGGCCGACGATTTAAATATCCTATGCAATATGCGCGTCATCGACTTGTTTTTACGACGATCGTCATTACGCTAGTTGCCTTTTTACTCATCCTTTTAGTTGGATGGTGGCAATTGTATCCTGTGCAAAATACGAATACATTTTTTTACCGTGTGACACGTGTCGTACCCTTACCCGTTGCGTCAGTTGACGGTGAAACAGTCAAATACGGTGACTACTTAATGTATTACAACAGTTCGGCGCATTATTTACGTCAAAGTGAACAACTGAATTTGAACGATAAGGACGGCCAGCTCCAAAATAATCATATCAAGCGTAAATCTATGGATATTGCGATTGCAAATGCCTACGCTGCAAAGCTAGCCCGCGGACTAGATATTAATATCAGCCAGGCTCGTATCGATCAAGTAACTGACGATGACCGCAATACGTCGACAGGTCGTATTTCTCAGGAAACCTATGACGCGTCTGCACTGAGTATTCTTGGCTGGGCGCCAAGTGAATACCGTCACGATACAAAAAACCGTCTCATTCGTCAGGACGTATCATATGCTATTGATACCACAGCAAAACAGCAGCAAGAAAAAGCAACGCAGCTGATTCAGGCTAATAAAGCTATCGAACTGGACGCACTTGCCAAAGAGCTTGGAGGGGAAGGTGCGGCAAAAGTCACAACCGGCATTTCAGGACTTGTACCACACTCTAACCAGGATGGGGGGCTAGCAACCGCTGCTTTAACATTAAGTCCTGGTGGTATTTCATCACCTATTCGTACATCTGCAGGTGATGGCTATTACTTTGTAAAATTAATCGAGAAAACTGCCACCCAAGTAAGCTATTCTTATCTCCGGATTCCATTATCAGAATTTAACGCCCGACTGGAAAAGTTAAAAAAAGAAGGTAAGGTAAAAGAGTTTATTAAGATTTCAGAGGATGCCGAAAACAGGTAATAATTACGAAAGGGGAAACAATCATGTATACAGTTCCAGAATTACCATACGGATACGATCAACTCGGAGATTATATAAGTGGGACAATTATGCAGTTGCACCACGACAAGCACCACCAGGCGTATGTCGATAAGTTGAATGCAGCAATCGACACTGCGCCAGCACTGCGCGAGCGATCACTCGAGACGCTACTCGCTGACATTTCTAGCTTACCTGAATCTGTTCAGTCGGCTATTCGCAATCATGGCGGCGGGCATTATAACCACAGCTTGTTCTGGCAGTGGATGTCACCTGATGGCGGTGGTGAGCCAACTGGTGAATTGGCGCAAAAGATTAATGAGCGATACGGCAATTTTCAGGGATTTGTTGACGAGTTTACGACAAAATCACTAGGTGTCTTTGGGAGTGGCTGGGCATGGCTGCAGCCGGACATGGAAATTATTACTACTGCCAATCAGGATACTCCGATTATGCAGGGTCTAGAAGTGCCACTTCTCGGGCTTGATGTCTGGGAACATGCCTATTACTTGGACTACAAAAACAAGCGCGACGATTACGTCAAAGCGTGGTGGAACGTAGTAAATTGGGATACCGTACAACAACGGTTCGATGCAAAATAGACCGTTCAATTCGTAAATAAAAAGCTTCCCCCTGGTGGAAAGTTTTTTATTTACGTGTTTTTGCTATTGGTTGGGCAGCAGCAGCGATGCCTATGGCGACGGCAATCACAACGGCGTTTTTTATGATGTATTGTCCTTCAAGCGTGGGAACGAACGGATACTGCCAAATATAGCCAGGTAACAAAATCAGTGGTGAGCATACCAATGCCATATGTGCGAGTAGTAATGGGATGACCACGCGCGTCATTTTAGGGAATAAAAATAGTATGCCAATAATACATTCCATGATCGATAGCAGAACAAATAATGTATCAAAATACTGGATACCGATTGTTTGTGCGGTTAGGGCTTGGGCGAGGGGGCTAGCTGGGCTTAAGCCGAGTAACTTAATTATGCCGAACCAAAAGAAAATCAAGAAAATCGAGAACCTAGCTACGGGAATGTAGAGGCGCCTGAAAAATGCGATAATTTTTAAATCAATATGTGCGTAGTCAATTTTTTTGTTTGTCATTGTAACTATCATACCAGATTAAGCACAAGAATGACTGCGGTCGCCAGGTATTAATGGGTAACAATTTCGTAAACAATGTCTCTTGCGGTGGCCCAATTTTCTTTAGAATATTCTAATTTTTTTAAGTACGAATACAAACCGGGTGACAGTGAGTTAATCGCTTGAATAACCTCCCGTGTTGCAGAGGCATATGTTATCGATTTGCGCGCATCAAAACACAGGCCGATAAATGAATCGGCGGACATGATTACTCGTTGTTCGACACCCCATGCTATCAGTTCTAATGCATGAGCATCTGGGCCAGCGACAATTGCACCTGTCTGAAGGTGGGCGGGTAGGTCTGGTGTAGGCGTGTAATCTTTTGGTAGTAAATGACAGTATGGATCCGAGCTCTGACGCCTGTATAGGCTAGCAGCATATTCAGCAAAAGCCTCTTCTAGAAAACTACCTTGGTCGCCATGCTTACCTGAAATAAGCCATCCGTTTCTCTGTTCATACTCTGTTGTACTATCTGCATATTGTTGTAATGTGATGCGTTCCGGTCGTGGCGCCGTATTATGGGTTAATTCATGTACAAGAACACTCGTTGCAGTAATAATACCTTCGGCTTGCAGTATGTGATTAAATTTCGCTTCTGAGGCAAGAGTTCTCCTTGTGAGCGTATCGTGATAGGCATTAACGTTTAAGCCATGTACATCCAAATGGCCCTCTATCAAATAAATTTCTCCCAGATTATCAAACCCCAGGGATGACATAAACGATCGCGCGTCTGATTCTGCTTCTATGAACCATTCGGGCTTTTGGGCTTCACGCGATTGGATCATGGCTTGCTGTTTGCTGCCATCAAATTGGTGGGCAATCATTGCGGTCAGTTTGTCATGTAATGGTTCTTCGCGATGTACTTTTTTACCCGAAATTTTTCGAAATTCAACAACGTCCACGGACACGGGGTCGTGTGTGATAGTCCAAGGTGTGTGATCAGTTCGTTGGTCCGGTGGCATGGAAGAATAGTATCACATATATGCTGAGTATGGACAAGAAAAAAGCTCACCAAATGGTAAGCTCTTATCTTGGCGGACTCGACCGGATTTGAACCGGCGATCTCCTCCGTGACAGGGAGGCGTGATAACCCCTTCACTACGAGTCCATCAGTCTTAATGACTTAGAACATAATAGCAGTTTT
>JAQGGY010000041.1 GCA_028289095.1 Candidatus Saccharimonadota bacterium | reverse complement strand
AGGAATACCAGCCAAAAAAGAATCACAAACATGTGAAAGTAATCGTGTTTAGTAATTATGATATGCAGCAAGAAGTCGACGAAGCCTACGAACTTGGCGCTGAGCGTTACGTACTAAAGGCATGGGCGTCACCAAAAGAGCTACTGAAGCTGGTTGAAGATATCACCGTCAGTCACTAAATTTCCTCTTTAATGAATATTTTATAACAGGGTACAAAGAAGTATCCTGTTATTTTTTGTATCTGATTGAGCTGTGAAAATTATTACACATTTAATGTGAACATGTTCATACAGCATCCCAACCATAAACGATATAGTTAGTATATTCAGCGAGGTAGATACAAGTAGCTGAAAAGTGCTAGAGAGTAAACAAGAATAATAACAAGGGGAAAAGGGTATGGAACAATATAGCCAGAAACAATTAGATTCAAAAATCAATGCGTTCATTGCTAAAAAAACCGAGCAATATCCTGAATTGATGCAGGTAAAGAAAGTGAACCATGGTAGGCTCCACTCTCATTTCTCATCTGCCCCTGTTATTTCATCAATGCGCGCTCTAAAGCCACAATTATTAGGTTAATCTGTAAAAAGGAGTACCATATGTCACGTACAAGATATCAAAGTCGCACTACATTTAACGATGAATTACGACCGGACAAATCATATAAGCGTTTGAAAAAGCATATGTTGCAAAAAGAATACGGATTAGCTTAACATTCTTTATATCCATTACTCACACGCACCCTCTTGTACCCATAAGAGGGTGTTTTATGTTAATAGAAGGCACGCTCTATTTTTTTAAAATTAGTAAAATTACTCATATTTATTTATGATAATTCGCGCCATAGTAGTAATGTAGAGGCGATGTAATCGTAAGCCAATACCAGCAATTTTACATACTGTATACTTCTTCAATAAAGACGATGATGTGTCAGAGTGTGCTGTAATCTTAAAAGGGGAGACTTGCTATGAGTTATATACTATTCTTTTTATTCGGAATATTCGCCGCGAACGGCATGCCGCATTTTGTTAAAGGCATGACTGGTGAAAAGCACATGACGCCATTTGGGAAACCGTCTAGCGCCCAAGTTAACGTGATTTGGGGCATTGTTAACTTCTATATTGCATTCTGGTTAATAACTTGGGCAGTAGGGTATGAGTATAATTTATTACCTGCGTCACTATCAGTAGCGGGCGGCATGCTTGCCATTGGCAGCGTATGCACGAAATTATGGAGTGATGATGATCAGGCACGGGGACGAGAAATACGCTAGCTGAAGGTGTTGCATGCTTGCGGGTCGCCAGTATCGAAGCCCGTGGTAAACCACTTGACCCGCTGTTCGGATGATCCATGTGTCCAGGTTTCTGGATTGATTTGCCCTTGGACGCTTTGTTGAATGCGATCATCGCCGACGGCCGATGCCGCATCAATTGCTTCGTTGATTTCACCAGGCTGGAATATGCCTAAGCCGGCAACAGAATTTGCCCAGATGCCCGCAAAGCAATCCGCTTGCAGTTCCAGGTTAATTGATGACAGATTAGAATTACCAGACTGTTGGACTTTGTCCATGGTACCTAATTCGCGTTGAACATGGTGACCCACTTCGTGGGCAATAACGTAGGCTTCAGCGACATCACCACCCTGGGCTTTGAACCGTTGCTGTAGCTCGATAAAAAATGTTTCGTCAATATATATCGTTTGATCTGCAGGGCAGTAATGCGGACCGACATCAGACGTAGCAATGCCACACCCAGATGTCGTTGCGGCTCGGAATAGTACTAAACGTGGCTCTGGATAAGTGGTTCCGTTTTGTTCAAACACATTTCGCCAAACGTCTGTCGTTGAACCTAGAACGGTCGACGCAAATACTTCATAGTTATCGGCGCCTTCAAAGTCCTTAATCGTCAGGTTCTGTTGAGCAGGTTGCACTGCCTGTAGTTGCGTTAAGATCTGATTGACATCGATGGGGGTACCGCTTAAAAAACTGTACAGCAGGCTTGCGACGATACCAACGACGCCTAGGCCGCCTCCAATCGCAGCGGTCTGTCCGCGTCTATCCTCGATATTGCCTCGGCTCGTTAATTTATCCCATAATGCCATAGTGTCGCCCTCGATAATTAAATATTTTACGTTTTATCATCAGTAATAATAACGAGTGCGTATAGGTGGCGCTGTATTAAATAATACAATTTAATGCTTTTGGAGCAATCGATACTGTGACGCTGGAATTGGCGCTAAAATGGAATACTTCACCGTCGAGCTGAATCGAGATAGGACGGACCGACGTAAACGAATACTCCGATGCACGGTTCGCTTCTTCGGTAAGGCCAACGGTCGACGCTTTGAATAGGTGCTTTAATAATTTACTGAATGTGCCGGCTTTTGAACCGGTAATTTCAAACTTTCCATCATCAATTTTTGCATCACTCGATAGTGTAAGGTATTTTGACATGCGCTCAATATTACTGAATATCAAGCTGTCATAACGATATATACCGGTATCGGTACGTACCTTTACAGGGCGAAAATTCAAGAAATAACGAATTGTAAGCCATATTTCGTTGAAAGGATTCAATGTTGCTTGGGTAAGTTTTTCTCCAATATGCGGGGTCAAACCAATACCGGCATACGAATGTGCATATCGCGTCCAGTCATTGTCGACCGTTATTTTTAACACGTCAATTCGTCGTACGTCACCATTTAAAATTCGCTTGACGACATCACCACTATGAACGGCATGGTAATGATCGTTTGCATTACCAGAAGGTAAGAGGCCAGTTGTAATTTTACTCGCTTTTTCCCCATGGGAAAGGGCGCCGTTAATGACTTCGTGATACCCACCGTCCCCGCTAGATGAAATAACCATAATACTATCAGTATTCGGCAATTGCTGTACGATTTTTTCAGCGTGCCCTGCAAAGTCGGTCGGCTGCAGCGTAACGGGTGTTTTAGTTACATCAGCAAGCTGCTCCTGTAACTTTTCGGCATTTAATTTACCGTCGCCCGTACTGTTGGGGTTATAAATAATTATAATTTTTTTTATTACTGTCATTGCTTTTATTATAACAGCCAGGGTTCAGTCTGGTAATTTTGGGGGCAGTATGTAGCAAAAATAACTATCACTGCTATGGGGTCATGATAGTAAATTTATACAAGTTTTTTGACTATATGTATAGATACATGAATATTGTGAAATTTTTCACATACAAGCACAAGCAGCATCATGTATTCTTAGGATTAGTTCAGATACTTAGTGATTGATGAGAAAAGGGGGTGATATATGTTGAGTAATTTGTCCGCCGGTAGTTTTATCGCAGAAGACACAACGGTCAATTTTTCTACGTATCTACGCTCTCTAAAAGAAAACCCCATTAAAATAGTCAGGCTTCTGGCTATTTTAATTGTTCCAAGCGCAGCACTTGGGTGGTGGTATTACAGTCTCGCAATGTCAGTAGGTGCAGTCGCACCGCTAGGTTCTGCTACTACGATACAGAGTTCGCAAGATACCCTTATATCCGCGCCAGAAAATATATCCGAGTCGTCAGAAGGTAATACCTCCGAATCCTCATCGTCAGTTTCTTCTGATCGCATTGATGTAAAGATCAATAGCAATTCCTCTAGTTCCTCACAGACTGGAGCCGTCGAAGTAGATGGTCAGTCGATTCCTATTCCTTCCGATGGATCCACCCATCAAATTATTCAAAATGATAATGGTAAAACGACAATTGATATAAATGTCGACTCTGATACAACCGGTACATCAAAATCCCGTTCGTCAACAAACATTAATTTAGATTCATCATCCAGTATGGATGTTGATATAGATAGTAAGGAAGTTCAATAGTACATAACACATAACATTTCTTAGGTTGGTCGCGTTGGCCTAGGTAGATACTCTTATCTATCTCTCTTGGTCGGGTGAACACCCGGAATATAATTATCAAAAGGTAAGAAAAGGAGAAAAAATATGAAAATGCAAAAGAAATTAGGAGCAGCAGTATTGTCACTTGGTCTTGTGGTTGGGTTATCCGGATTTGCCGGCGCAACCTCTGGTGCAATCGACACTACTGGTCCAGATTCAACAAATACAATCCGCAGCGATTCAAGATACCGTGTTGATGTCGATAACGACAATAACTTACGCGTACATAACGATAACGACCAAGATGCTTGGACGGGTGATGCGGAGGTACGCGATAATACAAGAGGTGGTGACGCCGGAACAGGTGCTGCAATGAACGAGAATGCATTTGATGCCGAAGTAACTGTCGACAACTCTGCTTCAGGCGCAGCTGCCCTAGGTGGTGGTAATGGCGGCAGTGATAACGAGGCTACAATTGAAAATACCGGTCCTGACTCAGTCAACCGTGTAAACTTTGATTCTCGTACGAACATTGACATCCAGAACGACAACAATTTGTATGTCCACAACGATAACAATCAAACAGCATCATCAGGTGATGCAACTGTAAAGCACAATACAACTGGTGGTGACGCAACAACTGGCGATGCTACCAACACTAACATGACATCCGTCAAGTTTAACGTTACTAACTAGTCCTCTGACGAGTTAGTGTATTATTTCGTTACATCTTCATAGACGGAATACCATCGGGGAGGGCAATGCCCAACGTCCTCCCCGATCATGATCATATTTAAATAAATGAAATAGAAAGAGGAGGGGTGAGATGCAAAAATTTAAAAACACTGTTCGGATGTTTCTGATATATGTAGCGGTGGTTCTGCTTGCGGGTGGATATCCGATGGCTGCTATGGCAGAGACAATGGATAGTACCCCTTCAACTTCAGTAGCGCCGACTGCACCAGTTCCTGAACCAGAACGAACTTATAAATATAATTCTGATACAGAACGATGGGATAGTGATAAATGGGCGTACAACCCTTCGACAGGCAAGTACGAAGCGGTGTTAGTGCCCCTCGTTACCGAAGCACCAGCTAGCAATAACCCTGTGACATCACCATCCACCAGCAGTGATCCAACGTCGACGTCGACAGTAGGTAGCGATACGAATGCGACGATTGATAATACGTTGAATTCTAATGCAACAACTGGCGATTCGCTCGTTAGTAGTAATACGACTGGCGGTAATGCGACGACAGGTAATGCTGCAGCGGTTGCTACGTTTATGAACACGGTTAATTCATCGGTTAGTGGTGGTGGAGCAGAATTCGCGACGTTTGTTACCGATGTTGTCGGTGACGTACATGGCGACATTATGTTGTATCCAATGTTACTTGCCGCGATGTTGCAAGCGGCAAACCATCCATCCGAATCAACTATCGCGGTGAATAACGACGCAACAATTAAAAATGACATCAATTTGAATGCGACTAGTGGCAATGCGACAGTGGCAAGCAATACGACAGGCGGTAGTGCAGTGACAGGATCAGCGGATACTGTCGCGAATGTTATGAACATTATCAATTCGATTATTGCCGCAAACCAATCATTCGTCGGAACGATCAATATTTATGGTAACTTGGACGGGGATATTTTAGTCGCACCTGATTTTCTACCTCAACTACTCGCCAGTAACAAGGGAGATTCGTCGACACCGACAAACTCGTTAGCCGTTTCTTCGCAGGACACGCAATCAATTATTAATAACATAGATTTAAATGCGGCAAGTGGCAATGCGCTAGTTGCAAGCAATACGAACGCGGGCAGTGCCACGACTGGCGACGCAAAAACGAATCTGGTGTTGCTTAATCTATCCGGTCATCAGATTGTAGCCAAAGATAGCTTGCTGGTATTTGTAAATGTGCTTGGCCAATGGGTCGGGTTGATTGTTGACGCGCCAACAGGTACAAGCGCAGCAGCGCTGGGAACTGGCGTTACGACTAATACTGTTGCGCCGGAACTAACGATTGACGTCAATAATAATAGCGCAATTGTTAATAACATCACGCTAAATTCGCAGTCCGGCGATGCGACTGTCGAAAAGAATACGAACGCCGGTAATGCCACGACAGGTGGTGCAACGGCATCAGCCAACGTTGCGAACGTATCTGGTAGTCAGCTCGGTTTAACGGGCTGGTTCGGTGTGTTATTTATCAATGTATTTGGAAGTTGGCTAGGTAGTTTTGGAGTAGATACCGAGCGTGGAAGTCAACCCGTTAGTGTCGGTGGAATGGGCGGTGTTACGCCAGCGTCGCAATCGGCCGCGCCAGCATCGAATTCGCCATTTCAGTTTGTTGCGAATACCGTACGGCAATCACAGCAGGCAAGGCATACTCCACCTAGTAGCGATACAAGTAATGTTGCGACAGTTCAGTCGCAGACGCCTGCCGAAGAAGAAAATGAAGAAGTCGCAGGAGCAGCGACAAAATCAGATACGTTGCCACCAAGCGAAGGTATTCCGAACAGTCAGTCGCAAGCTGCATTACAGTTCGACTTCCTGCCATTCATTACAGCCGCATTTGTTATCGGTCTAGGTATTCTTGTAGCGAAAAATATCATTGGATTCTTTCGTAATCACGGTGCAGTATCGTTTAGTAGGCACTAACAGACCGCTCGTCGTTGTCGATAGCTCCGACGTCATCACTATTACTACGATTACCTTTAAATTCGCGTGTGGTTGAGCCTTGTTGCTCGAGGGCTTCTGCGACAATTGACATCAAACGCTCTGGGGTAATAGAACTTTTCAGAACTGTCTTGTCGACACCTAGGTCTTGGACGAGCGACAACTCACTTCCCGAGGATAAGTTGCTCATAATAATAATCTTCGTAACATCCACAGGATATATGGACGAGTACTCCTTTAAAAAGGTCGGACCGTCCATTACTGGCATCATGATATCTAATAAAATGAGGTCGTACGTATTCTGATTACACAGATCTAAAGCGACCCGACCATTTTCGGCGGTAGTGACTTCGTATTCAGCATTCAGCCTTAGTATGATACTAAAGGCTTCGCGGATCGATACGTCATCTTCGACGATTAACAATTTACGCACGGGAAAGCCCTTTCGGCAGTTTGATAATAAACTCCGTTCCTTCGTCAACCGCTGATTTAACGCCAATCGTACCTTTATGTAGGTTAATGATTTTTTTTGCCCAATATAGCCCTAGTCCAGTTCCGCCAGCTGTGTCTGATAATTTATTTGGTATACGATTAAATTTTTCAAACACTTTTTTTATATCTTTTTCACTAATTCCAACACCCGTATCTTTGATGCTTACCTGAGCGTACATGTTTGTTTCGGAAAGTGTGATAGTAACGGCGCCACCATTTTCAGTGTATTTACTGGCATTATCAATGATATTTTCAATCACCATGCGAATACGAGGTTCGTCTATGTATATGTCGGATTGATTATCCTTTTCAATAACTGTTACCGATTGCGCACGAGCGTCAAATACATCACGCAGCCCGTCGACAACTCCATCAATAACGGTGCGCAAATTAACGAAGGATTTATCAAGGTTTACTTTTCCGGCGTCAACTTGTGCCGTACGTAACAGGCCATTTACTAAATCGATTTGTCGTTCATTGCTTTCGTACGCTTTCTGAATGTACGCTGATTGCTGGATGGTTAAGTTGCCGGCATATCCTTCAAGCAGTAAGCCCAGGAATTGTTTGATACCAGTTGCGGGAGTACGTAATTGATGGGACGCAAGCGAAATGAACTCATCTTTGACATTATTAAGCGCTTCTAGCTCGATGTGTTGGTGTTTTAATAATTTATTTGCCGCAATCAATGCATGTTTACTGCGTTTCTTATCTGTTATGTCCCTAGTAATTTTAGCAAACCCAATTAAAGAACCGCCCTTGTTAAAAAGCGCGGTTAGAATCTCGTCGGCCCAAAATCGGCTACCATCTTTTTTCACACACCAGTCTTCATCTTCGGTGCTGCCAGTGCGGGCGGCAAGGAGTAACTGTTTATCCGGTTTTCCGTGAGCAATGTCACTCGGCGGACAAAGGGCCGATAAATGTTTACCGATGATCTCGTCCGCAGTATAGCCAGTGATCTTTTCCGCACCCTTATTCCACGTTTCAATGTACCCTGATGTGTCAAGCAAGAATATCGCATAGTCTTGAATGCTATCAACTAAAAGCTGATACCTATCTTTTTGATGGATTATTTCTTCGCCTTCACGTTGATCTAACGTCATGACATAGTCCTTTATTGTTTGTACCGTGTTTTTATTGTAGCTGCAGATAGGACGGAAGAGTCATACAGTATATGCTTATTATTTTAGGACAAATGGTAATAATAGCAAGCGAAAAATTTAATTTAGTACTTTTTACAGATGGAATAACCTTAAAAACATCAGGGAAGCTTAATAATAAAGGTTGAACCGTGTCGCAGTTTTGATGTCAGTGCAATAGAGCCGCCATGTAATGTGATAATTTCTTTTGCCCAATATAATCCTAGCCCTGTACCTGCCGCCGACACCGACATCGCATTGTGGACTCGACTAAACTTTTTAAATAGCAAAACCTGATCATTTTTAGTAATACCCACACCCTGATCTGTAATGGTTATTTCTTTAAATACATTCTCGGTAATCGATACCGTGATGGTTGTGTCATCTGGGGAGTATTTACTGGCGTTATCGATAATATTTTCGATGACCATCCGCATATAGCGTTTATCAACATCGGCAGTAATATTTTTTTGGGGACTAATGATTGTTACTTGTTGTTGATGTTTCGTGGTACTGTGCGCCAGTTCTTGTACGACCTCGCTGACGAGTTCTTCCAGGTCGCACGTTTCTTTGTTGAGGATGACTTTTCCGGCGTCAATTGTCGCTACTTTTAACAGATCGTCAATAATATGTAATTGCCGGTCATTACTTTTATATGCTTGATGCAGCATGATAAGCTGACTTTTCGTTGGTGGGTCGGCGTAACCTTCCATTAACATGCCGATATACATTTTTACACCAGTGGCGGGCGTGCGTAACTGATGTGACGCCAGGCGAATAAATTCATCCTTTGCTGCACTTAGCTCAAGCAAATCTTTTTGTTGTCGAGTCAGTAATTCTGTTCTTTCCTCAAGTTCGAGCTTCTTTTCCATATTTGATTTAACATCTTCAATGTCCGTGCTTGATCCGACCCACATGATAATTTCACCTGTATCATTGCGCATGGCTTCGGCACGGGATAAATGCCAACGGTACGTTCCGTCCGCGCGCTTTATGCGAACTTCTTGCTCTATCGGTACGCCTAATTCGTACGAACTGTGCCAGTGCTGTACTACATTATTTTTGTCATCTGGGTGCAGTACAGAACGTAGTCCCTTGGTGCGCAGTATATCGAGCGAAACGCCGGTATAGTATTGCCAGCGTGGACTGATATAGTCGATATCGCCGTTTGCCTCAGAAGTGAAAATCATAGCTGCGAGTGATTCGGCCATAAATCGGAAGCGGTGTTCGCTTGTAGCGAGGGCCGACTCTGATTTAACGCGTTCGCTAATCTCATTCTCTTTTTCGTTTAGTACTAATTGTAGATTTCTTCTTGTAGCGTCGAGTTTTTTAGCGATATTTTTATGTTCTTCAGCCGACAATTCAGCTTGTTGTGTGTACACATTGGACTGTTCAACGTATTGTTCGTAGTGGAGTAGGGACGACAGTATAGGTAAGAGTTTTTGAAGTATCAATACATTTTGCTCGTTCGGCATGTCGCCCGCCATAATAACGGTCAATTTATTTTTATACGATAATGCAGTAAATGTTTGCAACGTATTGCTATCTGGGTAGGGAAGGGTCGTGACATACCTGCCTGACTTCTGACTGGTCTGTAAAAATTCCGCCCACTCTGCACCGTTAGCAAATGTTTGCTGGAAGCCTGGGGCGGGTAAAAGTATCCCTAGGTCTTCATCGCGCACGAATATAAATACATCATCAACATTAAGATCTTTTGCTATCTTCCTAATGGCGGTTCTCCGCATCGAGGGGTCTGACAATAGGCTGATGGAACTAAGCATATTATTAAGAAGGTATGACGCAAACTACTGCCGTACAGTTATGAAATCCATTAAATTGTCCATCAACCCGAGCGATTTGCCCATAAGTATTACATCCGGCCATCACAGCAGGCTGCAGTTTTTTTGTAACCGTATCTAGTTCATATTCAAATTCTTGACCTGTGCGTAAGCGGGTTGCCACGCAATCGAATAATAGCGCAACACCTGGTTCATGGTTACCCACCTGACGTAGTGCATCTTCGGTTGCTTCTCGGGCGGCGTTTGATGCAGACTCAGAATCGGTTTTCATAATACTGACGATCGTTCCTTGCGGAATATCTGACGCACAATTAACTGATCCGTCATTGTTTATTGACAATGGAACGCGAAGCTTGTATCCGTTAGGCGTTTCGATGCCAATAACGTTATGTAAAAAGAACGGGATGGGATTTTTTTCATCAAATTTCTGATTAGTGTTTTCAGCGTGTTTTTGCAATACATTTAGTATGGGTATTGAATTCAAACTGACTAATTTTGCACCATCAGATTCGGTGACGCGCATTTTAACGCTAGATTGTTTCCAGCCGTGGCGCACACCTATCCCTATCGGCTTTTTTGATAGTATTTCAAGTGCTACTACTGCATTTGTGTAGATTTTTGTACCTAAAAAGACATGCGTTTTGCTGAATTTAGCATCATCTCCAGCGCCGCCGCCAAAGAACTGATAAGTCCCGGCAGTCGCCTTATTCAAATGATCGATTAGTTCATCCGTATGACCAGCTAATGCATCGGCTAATACTAATGCTGATCGATAGGGGAATGAGGTATCTGTCATGCCTCCGAACGACTCAACGACCTCTTGTGCAGCATGATCAGGATCTCCGAGGATATTTATACCCAGGCCGACTGAAAACTGAAGGTGATCCGAGCGAAAGGCAATGGCACTGATTGCGCCTTCGCCGTGCTGTTCGCTAATAAACTCGCCAGCCGAAGAACAGCCAAGAAGAATTTTTGGGTTGCAGGTCGTAGTAATGGACTTCAAAACAGAAGCGTAGTCATGAGAGGAAGAAGCAAAAATAATAACGGCGTCAGCAGGTTTATTATCGAACGCTTTAGTAATATACTCGCCGATATATATGCCTGCTTTTTCACTATCTTTTATATCCGTGTAAATGACAGTACTCGATTTTGCTGAAGATGTAACAGTGCTCATTAATACCCAACTCCTTTATTTAGTACAACTTGATATAAACATCATTTACATTTGTAGGCTCTCACTATTCTACCAATAGTTAATGCATTGTAAAAGAAGTTTGCAAATATAACAAAAATGTAAAAAAGATTACAGAGAATATCCTGAGAATTAGCTAAAGTATGTGTAATATCAACTAACGGAGAATAAGATATGGGTGTCAAAAGACTTATGATTATCATTACGACGCTTCTTGTGAGTGCGATGCTTTTTACTGGCCTGTATCAACCAGACGCGCCGTTAATGTGGATGGCGACGACGACAGTTAATTATGCATATATGCGCGCAGCACTCGTTGTCGTACTGTTAACATTATTAATCACACATCCCCCGCGGTCAGGGTACTTTCGTATATTTTTGGCGGCTTTTTCAGGTGCATTAGCAATCAGTGCGGTGGTTTTGACCTATTGGTATGCCATTGGCTTGCTGGATGCGATTATATTCTTGGAAATAGCTATAATATTTATGATCGAAGCACTTGAAGCAAGCGTTGAAGACGTTAAAAAAATCAGCTTCAAATACACGCTCGCAAAAAAGAAATAGTATTTAGTAAGATATTTAACAGCTCGTCAGTTAAAATGCAGGTAAGATTGTTCTTGTACCTAAGGTACAACTAATAAGGAGGACAAGAATGTTAGATATACTACTTTGGATCCTGTTCGGTGCATTAGCTGGATGGATCGCATCTAAGATCATGAAGACGGATGCACAAATGGGAGCCTTGGCAAATATTGTCGTCGGCATCATCGGTGCATTTATCGGTGGATTTGTCGTCCGAACGTTAACGGGTAACGATGTATCGGGCTTTAGTATTACAAGCTTGATTGTCGCGATTCTCGGTGCTGTTATCCTACTAGCGATCGTTAAAGCGGTTAAAGGTGGCCGCAGCGCACGCGTCTAATGACTATGAATAGTATAAATTAATAAAATAAGGGTCATAATTGGCCCTTATTTTATCTTCTTTCGATCAGGTCGGTGTATAGTAGACATTAAGTAAAGCTAAAATTAAGCTGATGATTACTTAAGAAATGACGATTATCCCCAGCAGTAAATAAAATTACTGCTTCACTCCTACATTAATCATAAAATTAACAAAGTAATCGAGGTATTTATGAGTAAGAAACAACCGAATATCCTGATAATTGAAGATGATATTGCGTTAAATCAGGCGTATGTCACAATCCTCGGCGCCGCTGGATATGATGTTCGAAGCGCATTTGACGGGGAAGAGGCATTGAAGCTCGCCACTCAGCAAGAGCCGGACATCATATTTTTAGACCTGCGTATGCCGACACTAGACGGCATCGGCTTTTTAAAAGCATACAGCCCAAAAACGCAACATGCTGACGTAGATATCATCGTTTTTAGTAATTATGATTTGCAAATAGAAATTGATGAAGCGTACGACCTTGGTGCGCAACGGTATGTTTTAAAAGCCTGGGCATCACCAAAAGAATTGATAAAAATTGTTGAAGATACACTTGCGGCTAAATCTGAAGAGATTATTTAAGTGTTAAGTCTTTGAACGTATCTTCACCAACAAATCGTTCAAGTTTTGATTTGTTAATAACATACGTAAATTTACTGTATTGAATAATGCCTTTTTTCTTTAGCAACTTCAGGTTAACGGCCGTACTTTCGCGGGTTAAGCCAACTAAACTAGCAATCATCGACTGTGTCATTTTGATATCAATCGTATACATGCCAGGCGTTTTTTCGATGCTGTGGCGGAAAATAAGGTAATACAGCGTCAAGCCGATTTTTTCGGCTGCACGCGATTGTTCAAGTGCAGTAATGCGTAGCAGTAGGGCAGTGTATTCGTTAATGCTGAATTTTAGAATTGCAGCGGTGAGTGCAGGATCCTTGGCAACCGCATCTAGGATGTGCGCTTTTGGAGCTGTCACAACTTCTGAATCTGCCATCGCTTCATAATAAAATAATGTGTTGGTGACTTCACCAAATATCCACGGCAATGGAAAAATGTCGCCCTTACCATGGAGTGCAATAGTACGTTCCTCGCCAGATGTGGTGATAGTGTACACGCGCACTAGTCCCCGTCGAATAATAAAGGCTGTACGAGGGATTTCACCCTGGTACAACAAAATGGAACCCTTTTTTACAAACCGGGTCAGCGTGTGTGATTGTATGCTGTGTAGCAGGTTGTCCATAATTTTTTTACTCTCTTACCTCTATCTATCATACTACGAAATATGAAATGTGAAAATTATAACAGCATATATGTAAGGATGATTACATTGCGTACGAGCCATGAGCATTATAGTTAATACTAACCACGTAAGAGAGCATCGTGGGAGGGAATAACAAATGAACTTATTAAAGTTGGAGGGGTGCGAGATGACAAATTATAACGATCAAGAACTAGATCAGCGGATTCATACATTTTTGACCAAGAAAATGCAAAAATATCCAGAGTTAAACGTCAAGCACCGCGATAGCAAAACTATTAGCATGCCAACGTTGTCGCTACGGATGTTTGGTACGACAAGAATTATGAAAGCACACTAGATCACGTCATAATAGGGTGTCAATCGTACGAGAATTGATAGCCATACAAGCGTTGCGGTAAAGGAGGACTTTACCGCTTTTTTTGTGCCTAGTATTGCCGTAGTCAAAGATTTGAAAACAGGCTATACTGCTTATGTATGTTAAAGTATTACGTCAAACGCAGTGACGGAGAATCCTACCAACTGGTAGCGACTCCTCCTGATGAAAATGTTTGGATTCACGGGGAAGGGGTGGACGAGGCAGAATTACGCCTATTGTCTACTACTTATGATATGAATTTTAATGTGCTGCGCGACGTTCTAGATATTAACGAGCTTCCACGTGTCGAGTCGCATGATGATGGCCTGTACGTCTTTGTACGCACCGCACAGCGCGGCAAGCATGGCCAGGTGGTGACAACGCCTGTCCTACTAGCCGTCAAAGGTACAGTGTTCGCAAACGTGTCTATCGCGTCGATGACTGATTACAAGCTCGCCACACCAGTTCTAACCACACAGCACGGGGTGACGACGACCAGCTTGCTATTGAGTCTGTTTGCAACAGTAGTTAGTGAATATGAAGAGCTGATGCACCGGACTGCCCGTTACATCTTTAATACAGGGCGACGTCTACGTACACACGAGGTCACGAACCAAGATTTTATTACATTTGTCACTGTCGAAGATAACCTAAACGAATATCGGATGAACTTGAGCGGCATGCTGGTTGTCGCCGAGCGCCTGCGGGATACCTTGCAAGATAAGGGCGACAAAGAATCAATTGAAGATATCTTGCTTTATATCCGGCAGTTGCTTGTATCGATCGACAACCATAACCAAACGATTACTAGTATCCGTAACGCCTACGGCACGATCGCTAATAATGTTTTGAATCAACGTATGAAGACACTGACGGTGTTAACTGTGCTGATTGCATTGCCAAACTTATTTTACGGAATGTTCGGGATGAATGTGGCCTTGCCACTGACGGACCAGCCGTGGGCATATGCATCCATTGTAATATTTACAGTTATCATTACTTTCGCTGTTTATCTGCTTGCAAAGCGCTTCAAAGTCTTCTAATATATAAACAAGAGCGTGATGGAAATCACGCCAATCTTGACGACCCAGCGTGCGACTGGTACTATACGTTATGTGTCTTGCGTCAAAAACACGAAAATTTTAATTTAAAGGTCGAAGTACGCAAGGCTGTAGATAGTACAAGGAGTACCCAAAACCCATGCCTATAGCTATCACTTTTGTTTCATCACGAAGCAAAAAGATTGCAGTGGATGTGGTGCCTGCCGAGTGGCAACTGTATATCGCACATTAGAACGTGTGTTCACCCCGAAATCCGTCAAACGATTTCAAATAAAACAATAAAACACCTCAAGGCACCGAGGTGTTTTTAATTTGGATCACGCGTCATACTTGACATACTTTTCATACTTTTGGTACAATTAACAAATGAGTAACGCACATTTTGTATGTGTGAAAAGGAGTGGAATGAAAGATAAGAAATTATATGGCACGGCTACGGTAGGTACAAAAGGGCAAGTAGTCATCCCGGCCGATGCGCGAGAAATTCTAGGAATAGAAACGGGTGATCGACTGTATGTTGTCGGTTCAAAGGAAGGTAAGTGGATCGGTTTGATCCAAGAAGAGCAACTGCGTTCTATAATTGAACAACTCAGTGACAATATTGAATTATATAAAGGGGTGCTCGACATTCCAAAAGCAAACAAAAAGGAATAATAAACGGGTATGAACCATCATTTAGATTTACGAAAAAAAGTTATTATTATGATATCGGTCATGGCCAGCTTATTTTTAGTAGCGCTCGACCAGACGATTATTTCTACTGCACTTGGAAAGATCGTCGAAGACTTTAATGCTTTCTCTGCGCTAAGCTGGGTGGTGACAGCTTACCTTATTACGACGACCATTACGACGCCGATTGCGGGCAAATTATCCGACATGTTCGGTCGTCGCACCCTCCTCCTTGTCGGAGTCACGATTTTTGCACTAGGCTCACTCTTTAGTGGCCTGGCCGGTGATATTAACCAGTTAATCATCTGGCGCGCCGTCCAAGGTATAGGAGGTGGTATTATTACAGCCAACGCATTTACGATTATCGGTGACTTGTTTGCGGCACGTGAACGTGGTCGCTGGCAGGGTATGATTGGGGCGGTCTTTGGCGTGTCATCGGTAGTCGGCCCGCTCCTAGGTGGCTTTTTGACGGAATCACATTCGATTCTCGGCCTGACGACCGATTGGCGTTGGACATTCTATATTAATGTGCCAATTGCGATTGCCGCGTTTATCGTGATTGCCATTTACTGTCCGACACTCAAGCACGAGAATAAGCCCCGTGTTGATTACTGGGGCGCAGCTTTACTGGCCTTGGCGCTGGCGACACTTGTTTTGGCCGTTGATAATACTGACCGAATCTTTGCCGACTTGTTAACAAGCACAGGTATGAGTCTGGCGACCCTTCGCGTCATTATGGCAACGATCGTTGTTCTTGCAACTGCCGCTTTCATCTTTGTCGAGCGGCGCTCCAAAGAACCGATCCTTGACCTGGCGTTCTTTAAAAACCGTAATTTCTTGATCCTATCGGGCATTGCTACCTTTGTTGGTGCAGCGATGATTGGGTCGATCCTGTATTTAACTCAGTTCAACCAACAAGTATACGGTGCAGGACCTACGACCTCAGGCCTGATGCTATTGCCAATGATTGCGGGACTTATGTTAGTCAGTATTACTACCGGACAGTTGGTTTCAAAATATGGTAAATATAAACGCTTCATGGTGGGGGGATTTATCGTAGCTGGGCTGGCGATTGGTTCACTAGTGACACTGACGCCAACGAGTACGTATATTCATGAAGCTATCATCATCTTCTTTGTCGGCGCTGGTATCGGTGCAGCAATGCCCCTGATGAACATTGCGATTCAAAATGAATTCGAGCAAAAAGACCTAGGTGTGGCTACAAGTTCCAGTCAGTTATTCCGCGGGCTAGGTTCAACAATTGGCGTTGCAGTCTTTGGTAGTATGCTTACCTTGGGCATTGGCAATAACCTTGGTGATATGCGTCAGGACGCCTATATTCAAACACTCAAGCAATCCCCGGCAGCTAGCCAGTTCATCGCGAATCCTAATGACACAAACACGCTGCTTTCGTTAAATATGCCGACAACTAAACAAAAAATAAATGACGGCTTTACGAAAAGTATGACGAGTGTCGCACTGCCGGCTCCCGCCAAGCAACAATTGCAGCAGGACTTCATGGCCAAGCAAAATGCTTACAGTACAAAACTAGTTAACGCATTCTCAAAGAGTCTCCACACGATCTTTATTATTACGTCGACGATGATGTTCACTGCTCTAGTCCTCGTCATCGCATTAAAAGAGCGTCCGCTCTATGCGGCGTCACCAGCTGAGACTCCCGGCGAAATATAATGCCACTATATAAAAAAGTACCCTTCAGTCGAGGGTACTTTTTTATATCCATAGCTATCTATTCTTTGGTGTCGCCGGGAAGGGCAATGCCATTCTGTTTTAGCTGAGCAACGATAAGTGCTTCAAATTTTGCCGGATCGCCCCATTCGTCTTGTGTCAGCATCTTGCCGTTTAGGACGAATGTAGGCGTACTACTCACATTAATTTTCTTGCCTATTGCTAAGTCGTAATTAATTTTCTTGGTAACACTTTCACTGGCGATATCAGTTCCAAATTTGTTGACATCCAAATTTAGTGCTTTTGCATATTGCGTAAATACATCAATGCGATTTTTGACAGATGCACTTTTCCATGCATCCTGTTTTTCGAATAATGCATTGTGCATTTCCCAATATTTTCCTTGCAGACCAGCTGCTTCAGCGGCGGCTGCGGCAACTAATGCGTTTGGATGAATTTGTGTCAGTGGGAAGTTGCGAAATACAAATGTCAGTTGACCTTTGTATTTTTCGGTCACTGATTTGACGGTCGGATGCATACCGCCGCACCCTGGGCACTGGAAGTCGCCGTATTCTACCAACACGACTTTGCTGTCTGGCTTGCCAAAAACATGATCAGCAATGTTACCCGATGCTTCGCTGGTGGTTTGAATTTTATTAGCATCAACCTCGCCAACGTTTACTTTTTTACTATTTGAATAGGCGACAAGCGACCCAAGTAACAGTACGCAGACTGTCGCAAATATAATCCATGCTTTTTTACTCACTTGATAACTCCTTTTTTATACTGTTTCAAGTGTAGGGGAAAAGCTATGCCGCCGCAAGGAAATATGCGGTACAATATAGGTATATATGATAGTACTCATGGTATTTGCAATCGTTGTCATTTTTGCCCTTCTGTTGATTGTCAGTGGGTTCGAGCCAAAACGCAGCGGACTAAGTCGCTTTGAATTAGAGCGCCGTCAAAAAAGCGGCGAGCCTGCGGCAGTGACTACAGCGCACCGTGAAAAATTATTAGTAGATATTATTTCGTTCAAACATATAGCAGTCGCAGTCCTGTTGGTACTGCTGACGATTCTATCAATCGCATGGTTTGGTATGCTTATCGGCGTGCTGTTGGCACTTTTTGTCGCCATTATCTACGGTGCGGTTGCTCGGCTTAGCCCGGTGCATCAGCAATCACAGCGGGTCTATCGTCATTCAGAACAGGCACTGCTTACTCTAATTCAAAACCACCCAAAGTTATTTCGCACCCTTCGCCACCCGACAGTGGCCCTTAGCAGGGAAGCGCGCCTAGAATCGCGCGAGGAATTACTCCATTTAATCACCCAATCGAACCGTATCCTGACGCCAGATGAAAAATCATTAATGATCCATGGACTGCAGTTTTCTAGCAGAAAAGTCAGCGAAATTATGCGACCCCGCGGTATGATCGATACGATTGGCGCCAAGGAAATGCTTGGTCCGTTAGTATTAGATGATTTGCATAAAACAGGACATACTCGTTTTCCTGTCATCGACAAAGATATTGACCACGTCATCGGTGTGCTGCATGTTCGTGACCTACTTAGCCTAGATACGAAACGTTCTGTCACTGCCGAAAAAGCCATGGAGCCGCGCGTCTTTTACATCCATCAAGACCAAACCTTGCATCATGCACTAATGGCATTTTTACGCACCTATCACCATCTGTTTATTGTCGTCAACGAAGACCAAGAAACGGTTGGTATCGTCAGTCTGGAAGACACAATAGAGGCACTGATTGGGCGGAAAATTGTTGATGAATTTGACGCCCATAGTGACATTCACCGGGTTGCTGGTCGGAACATGCGAAACACTAATCGGCCAAATCGTCGCGAAGACGTCTAGTCTTATAGAGGTGACAGTGGTAAAATGAGGATAATATGACAAGAACATTAGTACGAGAACTCGCCGGCATGACCGGACAAACAGCCAGTGTTAGTGGTTGGGTGCATTCACGTCGCGATCACGGCGGTCTTATTTTTATTGATTTACGTGATCACACCGGCATTATTCAATTGGTAATTCAGCCCGAACATGCCCATGCATTCGCACATGCTGAACAATTACGTGACGAGTTTGTTATCGCCGTTGACGGTGCAGTCAAAGAGCGCGACGATGCGTTGAAAAATCCTAATATTGCAACAGGCAGCATCGAAGTTGTTGTCAGCGAACTGCGCGTTCTGAACCGATCTGAACCACTGCCAATCCAAGTTCATAGCGACAGCGCCCAGGCGAGCGAAGAGCTGCGTCTGAAGTATCGTTATCTGGATTTACGCCGCGCAAAAATGCAGGAAACGTTGAAAAAGCGTGCAGCCTATTACAAAGTCCTGCGCAATTACATGGAATTAAACGAATTTATCGAAGTTACGACGCCGATCCTGGCCAATTCCAGCCCCGAAGGTGCTCGTGATTTTCTGGTACCATCTCGTGTGCATCCAGGCAGCTTTTACGCCTTGCCACAGGCTCCTCAGCAGTTCAAACAACTTCTAATGGTTGGCGGTGTGTCGCGCTATTATCAAATCGCAACTTGTTTCCGCGACGAAGATCCTCGCGCCGACCGTTTGTATGGTGATTTTTACCAATTAGACCTTGAAATGTCATTCGTCGAGGACGGCGAAACAGTCCGCTCAATGATGGAACCATTAATCAAGCAGCT
>JAQGGY010000040.1 GCA_028289095.1 Candidatus Saccharimonadota bacterium | reverse complement strand
AACTCTAAAAACTATACCAAATAGGGGTCGATTTGTAAATATCTACTAGAGTTCGTCTTTTTTGCTGCTGATAAAGGCGCCCCATTGGCGAACAAGTCGTAGGACAGTTTTGAGTGGTAGTTCGATCATGATGTCCAGCAGCGTCGCGACGAGGTTTACTTTGGCGTATTTTTCGCTAATCCAGCGGCCAACAACGACGAATGGCATATATAATACGTCGCGCAGTAAAGTGATGCCGTTTTGATCAGCGTCGACAACTTCAATTTCGCGGACCATGCGCGACAAACGGAACCCAAGGAAGCTGGCGGTCGAAAGGAAGACGAAGAAGATTAACAGATGTAGGAACGAGAATCCAAGGGTAATTAGCCACCAGCTAGCTAAACCAAAGACCCCTATGATAATTGCCGCATAGACGATATTAAAGGCGACACCGAATCTGCCACCACGACGACGCGCCAGGTATTGCGCTGGTTCGCCGTAAAAAATTGCATCGATGCGATCGACTAAGGCTGCCGTATTTGCATAGCCAGGCAAGACCAAGGTTAGGCGTAATAAAATCATATATAACGGTGGGAACAATAAATTAATTAGTAGTGGCAAAACGATAATACTGCCGTGGACTGCGTAATCATACGGCACTTCGATTGCTAGGCCGATGATAACTTTGGTGATGATTAAAAAGATAACGCTTTTGATAATACCGCGGTTGATACGTTGGGCGACGCTTTCATACTCTTTGGCAATTTGCGCTTCAAAATTAGACAAGAAATTTGCCCGGGACTGCAAAAGGGTATCAACATTATCTTGATTCGCAAGCATGTGGCGGAAAACGCGCAGCGGTGCACCACGACGAGTGACTACGCGCAGTAATTTGTCAGTGATGTCGGCGTCAAATAACAAATCGATCTGATGATTAACAGCGACATAACTTTCGACTGTTCTGGGTGTTAACTGGTAACGGTCCAATAATGAAGCGCGAATTGTCGCATCGCCAGATCGTAGTAGCGATCGATGAACTGCCACAAATAATGCCGCTTCTGTGTCAGTGGTATTCGCATCTTTTGCAAATGTGCTCATATCGATTGTGGCAATGAAGTGGTCAAAACACAACTGTGCGAATATATTTTCATCAGTCAAATTATGCAGAATATCTTCGATACGAACGGATAGGACGTCTAGTGTCCACGCGTCTTTAAAGTGCGCGCTGGTATGTAGTTGCATATGCGCGTCAAAATATAATTGTGCCAGCTCATCAACTGTTTTTAATAACTTGTGGGGGATAGAATCGTTTGCCAAGTATCCGGCAAGTGTTAATTCGACAATTAATTCTTCGGCACTATGTGCTAGTTGCGTGCGATCCTGTGACAGGAATAGCCGTTTGTAATAACGACGAATCGCGCGCTGTAGTAGTAGATGTTCCTCTGTATATTCAGCGGCGTTGCGGAATTGTTCGTACGCGGCAATAATTGCACCGCCACCACCAACAACATGCACCTTTTCGGCGGTAGCATCGGCTTTGATCTGTTCAGCAACAAGCGCGCGGCTATGTGTCAAGCTCGCGATAAATTGCTGACCAAGTGGGGTAAGTTTATTATTCATGAATATAAGAGTGCTTTATAGGTAGTAGGCTGTATAGTCTGCAATTAGTATACTATACAGTTGGTGTATCGGGGTGACTATCGTCACTTTTTGGTGTAGCGGGTGTATAACTAGCGGTGACAACAGACTTTTTCCAAGTAGATTGATCAAATGCCAGCCAAGCGTACCAGACGATTGGCAAAAAGATCGCCCATAAAATGAAGTAATCTTCTTTGCCAAAATGCTGACCGATTTTGTACATAGCGATGTATAAAAAGACGGTCGCCACCATGGACGCGATGAATGTCGCGATAGACAAAAGTGTCAATGCTATATCTGACGGAACGGCTAATGATAGTACATTTCCTAGTAACGGCGCAGCTAGCAGTAATGATAGCCAGCCACGTTGCCCGCCCAATTCTAACGTTACCCATGTGTTATAGACGGGTACCCATGCTTTCCAGGCAGCAACACCAGCTTTTCGGAATATGCGACTGAGTAGGTAGGAAACGATCGCATACACTGCCAGTACGACAACCCCGATAAATACGATAATACCCATCGCGACGGCATCGGTAGCGATGTTTGACATGTCGACGGCATATATATCATTAGACGTTTGACTAAATAGCGACAGTGGGTTCATTTGTTCTCCAGATTATTTTCACTTAGCCTTTATTTTATCACGATGGTAAGATAGAAGGTAATGGCAAAATTATTAAGTGGTACAGAACTAGTGGGATATATCCAAGAACGACAAGCTCGGCAAGTGCGCGCCCTGCGTCAAGCGTCGCATATTTTCCCGCATCTGGTCATTATTAAAAGTACCGCCGCATCACCTGTGATTGAAACATATATTCGAATGAAGCAACGCTATGCGCAGGAAATCCTGATCGATACTACTGTCGAAACACTCGATGAGGCGGATATGCCCGCCGCAATCGAACGATTAAATAGCGATTCAACCGTTCACGGCATCATTGTGCAGCTACCCCTCGCAGACCGTTCATTGACCGATCAAATCGTAAACCTCATCGCGCCTGAAAAAGACGTCGATGGGCTAGGTAAGGATGCGCATTATGACAGCGCCACTGCGACTGCGATTAACTGGTTGCTATCGGGATATGCGATTGATCTACGCGACAAAGCAATTGCCATTGTTGGCAATGGCCGATTGGTCGGCGCGCCACTTGCGCGCATCTGGCAGCAAAGTAACTACACCGTGACCGTGCTTGACGACACCACTCATGACATCGCCGATGTTCTGTATAAAAGTGATGTTATCGTGACGGCGACAGGTGTTCCAGGGTTAATCACGAGCGATATGATTCAAATTGGCGCTACGGTAATCGATGCGGGAACGGCAAGTGAAAATGGCGTGATTGTTGGCGATCTGGATCCGGCTATCCGCGAACGTGATGACCTAAAAATGACACCCGAAAAGGGTGGCGTGGGGCCACTTACGATTGCCGCATTATGTGAAAATGTAATTCAGGCAGCTTCGAAAGTTGCCGAACAAGATCAGTAAATTATTTTAGGTTAAGGGCTTCTTTGGCACGGCTCAAAACTTGGCTTGGTGTCAGGTCGGCTTTAACGATATAACTGTGAATGCCTAGTGAACGCAGACTTTTTGGCGCTTCTTCTTCGCCAAGGTTGGTCAAAATGATAACAGGAATGGTTTTACCCCAATCATGCGAGCGGATTTCTGCAAGGGCTTCATCGCCGCTCATTTCGGGCATTGATAAGTCCATCAGGATCAAATCTGGCTGAAAAGATTCAACCAACGCGACGCCGCGCTTGCCATTGTCGGCTAACTGCACTTCAAATCCATCCGCTTCAAATTTCATGCGGTACATTTGATTAATTACAGTGTCGTCTTCGATGATGGCTATTTTTGTCATTATTGATACAATAATAACATAAACACGAAAGCAGATGTAAGTAATGCCATATACCGAAGCAGATTCCTATTTTAATCGTCATGATAGCGCCCTGAACGAGACGTTTGTTGTAGGCGACCGAGAAGAGATGCGTGCGGATGGTATCCGAATCGAGTATGTACAGATAGCTGACGGATGCGAACGCGAGCCGGGAAGGCAAGAAGTGCAGTCCACAGTTGCACGCATGGACCAAATGCTTGTTAAGCATCCCGAATGGAAGGCGCCGTATTTTGATGCTAATACGCAAAAAATAATTTTTGATCCAGCGAATGAATCTGCAGAATTATTGTATGGGGATAGCGAAACGCTATTAAACTGGGGTTATTCCGCTATGCAGGCGCATGCGACGGCATTATATCCACTGCAACGTCCGCATGCAGACAGATTACCATCGGGTGAAGAGATAGACGATAAGTCACGAAATTTTTTTTACCACGGACTCGATGCGATCGGTATTCGTACTCGTGCAATGATTATGACCGAAATTTCGACGCGATATCTGAACGACAAACCAGCAGCACGTTGGATCAGTTTGGCGTGTGGCGGTGCAGTTCCTGTCATTGATGCGTTGAAAGCACACGAGGACATTGGTATGATCCACTTGGATTTGGTTGATTACAATTCAGATGCGCTCGCTTTTGCGTCTGAATTGGCAACACACGAGGCTTCGCTGCAACAAGTCCCAACGTACAATAAGGAAAACGAGCTTCGAAGCTATTCAATCCATGAGGCTAATTTAGTGCGTGGCCTTATCGCCAGCGACAGCCTGGTTGATCAATTCGGCGAGAGTAGTAGCGACATGGTTGATGCGTTGGGTATATTTGAATATTTTTCCAAAAAGGATAGTACGAAATTTTTGAAGAATGCCTATCGGATGGTGGGTGACGGCGGTGTGATGGTAATTGCTAACATGCTGGCCGATCGTCCCCAAATGGAGTTTAACCGTCGGGGCGTGGGTTGGCCGCAATTATATCCTCGTTCGATAGATGAATTATCACAAATCATCATCGATGCCGAAATCAATCCTGACAATGCAAAAATTATTATCTCTGAAGATGGCGTCTATGCCGTGGTAGAGATACGCAAATGATGCATACGGGTGGGTTAGTATAGTATGCCGTTGACACTTGTCGTACTGTTAATGTTAAGTGCGCTTGTCGCCTTTGTATTGGCTGTTTTGGTGCTACAGGGCGAGCGCCATAAAGCGGAACGCATGACATTCGCACTGTTTAGCGGCAGTATGGGCGCGTGGGCATTTTTTGTCGGATTATTCTTAATGACCGATAACGCGGCAGTAGCGAAGTGGTCCGTGACGCTTTATTATATTTTTGCCGTCGTGCTTGTATACGGCTTGCTGGCCTTTTCGCTTGCTTACTCGGCGAAGCAACGAACGCATGCACGTCAGGCGGCGTTATATTCTTTGTTGTCATTGCCAGCCGCAGGCCTGATTCTAGGCGTTGTTACGCCAAATGCTTTGATAACTTCCGTAGGCGTGACTGATGGACGGGTTGTAGGATTGAACGAGAGTTTGTATATCATCTACTGCTTGGTGTTCGCTGCGTATGCTTGTATGGCACTGCGTTATTTATTAATGTCGATGAAGACGCAAGGCGCACAGGGTCAGCATATCCGAATGATCATTGCGGTGATTTGCATCTGCCTGCCTATTGCCAGTTATTTTAATCTGATTCTGCCACTACTAGGTAGCTATTCATATATTGGTGTCGGTCCCGTGTTTGTACTGCCAGTAGCGCTAGTGTTTTTTTATGCGATCGTACGACACAGCTTGTTCGACATTCGTTTAGCGATTGTGCGCAGTGTGGCGTACTCGTTTATTATGGTGAGTTTGATTACGGCATATTTTGGCTTGGCGCTACTGGTATCAACGATGGTGCAGGGCGAATTTTTAGATTCGACACAACTTGTTATCAGTTTTGGTTTAGCGTTGTTGTTGACATTGGTATTTCAGCCGATAAAACAGTTTTTCGATCGTTCTACTAACCGGGTATTTTATCGTAGCGATTATGATAGTGATGAGTTTTATTCACGCCTTAACCAAAAATTGAGTACACCATCCGATTTACGCGAGATGCTAGAAAGTGCCAGCTCGGAGATTGGGCAGACATTGCATGCTGAACAGAGCTTCTTTTTTGTATGGTATGGTGAGGATCAGCATATGACCGCTGGCAGCAAGCGGCATGATCGCATGACACTTAGCGAAGTTCGCGCTCTTGATTCGTACGTAATAGAACAGGGTGATGCGACGATCATTACCGCACTTACTCTGGAAACGCATGCCGTGTCGCGTATCTTGACCAAGCACAAGATTGCAATTACATTACCACTGATATTTAATGGCAGAGTTTTAGGCTATGCCTTTTTAGGCGACCGTCATACTGGTAACTATAGTCGCAGAGATATTCGCGTTTTAGAAACAGTCGCTGACACACTATTGATTGCGATTCAGAATGCCTTATCTGTTCAGGAAGTAAAGGAGCTAAACGCAACCTTGCAACAGCGCATCGACGACGCGACAAAGGAACTACGCGCCAGTAATGCGCAGCTGCAAAAACTGGACGAAGCAAAAGACGAATTTGTCAGCATGGCGTCCCATCAGTTGCGTACGCCATTAACCAGCGTTAAGGGGTATCTTAGTATGGTTTTAGAGGGAGATGCTGGCAAGATCAGTGACGCACAACATCATTTATTAAGTGAGGCATTTACCAGTAGCGAACGCATGGTCCATCTGATCAATGATTTCCTGAACGTTTCTAGGTTGCAGACGGGCAAATTTATGGTGGATAGGCGAGCGATTGACTTGGCAAAGATTACCCACCAAGAAGTTGATAGCCTAAAGACTACTGCTGGTGCGCGTAATCTAAAACTGAAATATCGTAAGCCATCATATTTCCCGACGCTATATATAGATGAAGGAAAAATCCGTCAGGTGATTATGAACTTTATCGACAATGCCATCTATTATTCAAGTGAGTTTTCAACTATTACAATCAACCTTGAAGTCGAGGATGGCGATGCAATTTTGACCGTTCATAACGACGGAATCGGCGTGCCAGAATCTGAAAAGTCACATTTGTTTACCAAGTTCTTCCGCGCTGCAAACGCCCGCAAACAACGACCCGATGGCACGGGTGTTGGCTTATTTTTGTCTAAAATGGTCGTGACCGCACATGGCGGCAAAATGGTATTTGAATCCCAGCCAAATGAAGGTACGACATTCGGATTCCGTTTACCGATTAAAAAATTGAGCACGCCTCCAGCGGAAACGACTGACTAAACGATCAGGCGGATTAGTTCAAAAATCAGCCAAACAACAGCCGTCACAACACCGGTTGCAATCAGGGCTGGTTTGGCGATACGCTTTTTTTCGAACCACCATTGTTGTGGCTTGTTGCGGTTGGCAGCGCTGATTTTAGTAACGACCGGACGGGTAACGCTAGCGTCGGCGCCGTGGTATGTTTTGTTGCGTTTCTTTTTTTGCTTTCCCATAAGTATTCACAGTATAACAAAAAACCGCCCCTACTTAAAGCGGGGCGGTTTTTGTGAGGACTGATATATCAGCGCTCGTCTTGGTGGAGCGGTCAGTCTCGGGATTAAGCTGTACGGCGGCTAGCGACGTAGTAGCTAACTGCTGCAACGACTGAGCCAAGGCCGATTAGGCTAAGGATGTTTTCGCTAACACCAGTTTTTGGAAGTTCCGCAGGAACAACAGGTGTCGGAGTCGCAGGTGTAACAGGTGTTGGTTTTTCACCAGCGACACATGTTTTTGCGACAGTTACATCAGCGTTATCGCTTTTGCTACCAGCACTTGTTGCGATAGTTGCTTTGTTCGTTAATGTGTTAGATCCACATTTTGCTAGATCAGCGTTTTTAGCAATCTTTGCCTTAAAGACAACGAAGCTGTTTGCGCCTGCAGCATGGCTGCCGATGTTGATACCCGTCGTGGCAGTAACGCCGTCAGTCAATACTTTGCCTGCTGGGTTTTTGCTGTTATATAGTTTGCTTGAACCAGCAACATATGTCACGCCAGCTGGAAGCTGATCTTTGACGACAACGTTGTCTTGCTGTGCAGTACCGGTATTCTTGTATTCGATACGGTAATCGACAGTTTGTTCAGTTTTTACTGAAAGGTTTTCAGTCCAGCTGTTTTTAGCAGCGTCACCGACTTTTTTCTGTACGCTGAAATCAACGACAGGTGCGAATTGTGGCTTAACCTTGAAGTAAACGTAGTTGATAAACTCGAAACAACCAGGGATGATACCATCATTTTCGGCTGCGTAACCAAGTTTAGCACCTGTGCTAGTTACTAGGGTGTCGCTGAATGCTTTACCTTGTCCGCCTGCAGCATAGCCGTTGTTGTAAACACGTGCTGATCCTGGTACGTATGCCAAGTTAAAATCTTTGTCGCTTGTAAAGAAAGCATCGTCATGAACGCGTTGTGGCTGAGCATTGTCAGCGCTAACGTAGCTAGTAATGGCATTCTTTTTACTTGTCGCAGGTGAAAGGACAGCTTGTACTTTCGTGTTCAAAGCCTTTAGGTCAAGGTTTGCTGCTGCGTTGTTGTGGATAAGGATACGAACTTCGTATTCTTTACCTGGTTCAGCGGTAACCGTTTCAGTGTAACCACCAGTTGCTGGGTTTTTGATTGTGATGAAATCACGCTCGTCGCCGTAATTAGTGTTGTTTGTGATCGAGTTGAAAGTAACGCGATCAGCCGGTGATTCCATTGTATATGTCGTACGGGATGGTCCCCATGCGAACAATGCTGCCGGTACGACTACTGCTGCAACTAGTGTTGCGGCGAATGCCGATGATTTTGGTGCGCGCTTGATTGCGGCAATTAAACTCTTCATTTATGTACTCCTCCCTTGATCGCTCCACACGCCAAGGTATTTAATGAATTTATTACATTATAGCACATTTATATTAAAAAGTAAATACTTTATGACTATTATTGGAATAAAGTCAATAGTGCTAGTGCTTTTAAAGATCGTTCAAATCAGATTGTTACAGAATAGGTAAGGTTGAAGAAAGGTGGCGTGGAGTATAAATACTCAACACGCCGAGCCTTATTCGTGTAAATCGGGGAAGCCTCCACTTTACCAGGTAAACCCGGAGCAGTAGGTATGTCATTTTCATGACGGTAGCTTTCGCTACGAGCAATCCCGATTTTCAACGGAATAAAGCTGTAAAGCCGTATTGCGGTGAAGCGGTAATGCGATGTAGCGGTAAAGCGGAACTGCAGGGTGGGGACGATTAGTTAGTTAGTGACTGAAAAACAATCAACAACTATCAGGTTCGTACCCGGGGTGAATCAATTATCCGGTGGCACTCGGGGCTACGACTGCGGCCACGGCGGTTGCGGGTGCGTCAACACTAGGTGCTGGCGCGGGTGCAGGTGCCGGAGCAGCGGGTGCAGCCTGAACGGGTGCGGGTTTGACAGGCGCTGCTACAAGAACAGGTTCTGGCGCGGGTACTACGGCTGCAACAGCTACGGCAGGAGCCGGGGCTGGTTCAGATGCGGCAGGCACAAAAACGGGCTCGGGTGCAACAAAAGCTGCAGGAGCGGGTTCGGGTGCGGGTGCCGGTGCAAGTACTGCAGGTTCTGACGCCTGTTCGGCGGTTACTGCTACGGTTGCGGCGGCTGCCACAACGTTGTCGGCCGGATCGGCTGCGCAAATTTCGCACACCGTAATCGGGTCGACCACAGGAGCGGCCGGTGCTTCACCTTGATTCACGGGCGCATTCGCGTCGTGCTGGGGATTAGCAGGAGCCGGTGCAGCCGGGGCGGGAGGAGCAGTGTACTCACCGGTGGGCGCCTCGGACTGAGGTACTTCTGGTTCGGTCGGTGCTCCAGCGTCAGGCTGAACGGGTCCTGGGTCGTGCGGGTCATTGCCAGTTTCGATCGGGTCCAGTTCTGGATCCTTTTCTTCGAGGCAGGGGTACTGCTCGACAGTGTCGGGATGCGGGTTCGGGGTCTGACCTTCAACACATGGCGTCGGGGTCGGCGTAGGCGTCGGCGTAGGCGTAGGCGTAGTCGTCGGGGTTTCCGTCGGGGTCGGCGTAGGCGTAGGCGTAGGCGTCGGGGTTTCCGTCGGGGTCGGCGTCGGCGTAGGCGTAGTCGTCTGGCCAACGGGCTTTTCAACAACAGTCTTTATCTGCGGTGCAGGCACTATGCGTACCGGCGCAGGTGTAAATGTCGCTGGAAGCACAGTAGGTACCGGCGGGTGGGTGGCATTAAAGCACCGATCTCGCAGGTAGAAGGCCTTGGTCGCGTGGGTATTAATCCACAAAACCGCGCCTTCAGGGTCGACAAAGTCGGTCCCCCATTGTACGTTGCCGTTGTTGTCGAATGACATTCCCTTGGCGTAATGGAGCTTTGTGTTGGACTGCCATGGGACCCAAGCGTTTGCATCCAAAGCTTGCGCTTCGGTAACGCCTGCTCCGTCCATGTAAGTGGACTTTGCGAGGGGGCAGGTAGCCAAGCGTTCCACGAGTGCGGTTGCACTGTGGGCACTGGCCTTACAGAATTCCATTGCACCAACTTGGAGCGCGTCGTTCTTTTCCCAGTTAATGGCAAAAGTGCCACTATTCGGGTCCAGACCGCCAGCCCTAAGCTGCTTGCTTGCCGCAGTCATATCTTCGGCAGTAGTGACATCGCTAGGCGGTGCTACTACCTGACCGTTGTTGCCGTCGGCATTGCCAGGTGTGCCACCGTTGCCAGTACTCGCCGAGGGCGAGGGGTTGGCGCTGGTGGTCGGGCTGGCGGTTTGCGACGGTGTTGTCGTTGCTGTTGCGGTCGAGGTCGAAGAATCCGACGGTGTCGTATTCGATGACGTTGCCGCAGGCTGTGGATTGCCCGCATTACGAGTAATCATGTCACAGCCTTGAAAAAACAGCGTACCAAAAACCAGAATGCCCAGCAGAATCCACAAGGGAGTCAAGCTGCGCTTCTGTTGAACGACCGGAGTCGTTGAGGACGTTGGTGTCATAGTTCCTGCTCGTGTCGTTGGTGCGGAAGTAGTCGCCGCTACTGGCGTCGTTGTTCCTGCGGGTGCAGGTGAACTAGCCGGCGTCGGTACTACGGGTGATGCGGGAGGACTCGTTGAAGCATTCTGCTTATTGAGTTTTTTCTCCTCTCGCACTCTTTTCTTCATTTGAAACCAGTTTTCGTTCTGGTATTTTCCTGTTGCCAATTGATTCACACCTCTTTCGGGTGTAGGGGGCTTGTGATTTACATGTGCGTTCTAATTTACATCAAAACGCAGCACTAAAGCGTCGTTCACATCTTCATTTTAAACTGAAAAAGCGTCGGCTGCCTTGGTGCCACGTTCTATGCAAATTGTACGTATTATGTAACAATCTGACTTGTTAACGATCTTCCGCTACCCCAGACAATATCTAGGATAACCGATGTAACTAATTTAGCATAAAAGCGCCATAATGTCAATGCTTTACGTCATGATTTTGCTATAAGCACAAGTATTATGAATACTAGCGCTACATGTAGCGTACAAGGGTAAAATGGGTACACTAATCTATAGAATGATTGACAAGCAATGTCAAATCGCGTATAAAAAGTATGTTACGCAGCACGATGCTGGGTAATTTTTGTACCTATACAATTTAGGGGTGATGTTTTTTTGCAGAAAGTAAATGACAGTTGCATGGTAACAACGAAGCGAAGGGAGACCTTTAGCGACGCGCTGAAAGATCTGGAAGTCACAAGCAAGTCACATCTTACCGGGGACGTTCAAGTCAAGCTGTTTAATCAGTTTCCAAAGTGGGAGGATCGCTGTGCACTCCGTCGCTTTTTAACTGACGAATACGCACTGTGCGTCGAAACTGGTGGCATTCTGAGTGATCAGGAGTTGGCGAAAGCCAATCAGAAAGTCCAAGCTGAGCGGGCAAAAGCCGCTTCGCAAACTGAAGGAGTGCTGGTATGACCAATTCGCGTTCGAGTACTGCATCGGCCAGTCGAGAAAAGAAGGACAAGCGTCCTTTTGAAAGGCTGAGTCTTGATGAAAAAGATGCGTTGAAAACGCTCTACGCAGCCAAAGGTCATGCGGTAACGGCATCCGGGGGGATGCGATATTGCACGCAAACTGACGCACGATCCCAAGCTGTCAGCCACTTCACAGGTCTCTGCACTGTATACCGGGCTGTTACTCGAAGGCTGGATTATCCTTATTTACATCGACGGAAGTGGTAAGAACTATCGTTACGGTGTGTCCAAGGACTACATCCATCAGTTGCAGCCGGCCTAGTAGCCCCTAATTACAAGTCCAGAGGACATATGTCTATATCCTACCGATATCGGTAGAAATAACATATGTCCTCTGGCGCACTAACTTTCACGTTAGTCGAAACCCTCTAGTCAAAGGGTTATTTTTTTGCTATAATCCACCGAGTTAATAATATGGTCTCATCGTCTAACGGTTAGGACACCAGGTTTTCATCCTGGCAATCGGAGTTCGATTCTCCGTGAGATCACCAAGAATAATACCCATCATTGTCGATGGGTATTTTTCTTGGTGAATGTGCGTAGCAAATCCGAACTCCGCAGGATTCGGGTCGGTCAGTCTATTAGTTAGTTGCTTGCTCTAAACTATCTAAAATTGTCTGGAATGCGTCGTGGT
>JAQGGY010000017.1 GCA_028289095.1 Candidatus Saccharimonadota bacterium | reverse complement strand
CAGGACACAGTATCATTATGGCGATTATGAAATTTAATGTAGGCGTGAAGGCCGCTATTATCCAAAATGATAAGCTGCTTGTCGTAAAACACCGCACAAAGGGTTTTTGGGATGTGCCTGGCGGGCGTATTGATACTGAGGAATCGGTACAACAGACGTTAATGCGTGAATTAAATGAAGAGCTGCCATCCCATTCGAATGCAAGTATTGGTGATATTGTTTGCGCATATCGCGTCCCAGGTAGTGTAATTGATGACGAAACAGGGTTGTTGCTATTGGTATATAGAGTTGAGCTGACATTAGGCGATGACATAGCGCTCAGTGATGAGCATAGTGAGGTTAAGTGGATGACGTTTGACGAGGCAAATCAGTATGGGTCACATATCGTGAAAGAGACAGTTAAGGCACTTACGGCCTGATGAGCGATTCTGTCTGCGCTTGCTGAATTGCAAATAGAGAAGGCTTGACATACAATGCTATTAAAGCAAATGGAGGGAAGTGTGTCAGAGTTAGCCGTAAAACCATCTGTAAATGAATCTGATAGTGTTGCGCCAGGCCTAACGCGTCGCATCGTTTCGTATTTTGATCATGAATTTATCCAGCCGTCACTGAATAAAGTTGAACGTGACGTCGATGAAATGACCGAGGCAGGTTTTACGAATGTCGTCCTATGTATCACGGAAAAAGATATTGCCAGCCAGTCACGACTGGATTTTTTAACGGACACCGTTGGGCATATGAAGGACTGTGGGCTGGAGGTGTGGGCTGATCCATGGAGTGTCGGCAGTGTATTTGGCGGTGAAGCAGGGTCGTCATTTAAGGATGACGGCGAGAAGCGCTGTATGTGTAATCCGAAACTCGACACATTGATACGCCATTGGCTGGATGCATCTGCATCAACGGGTATAGACACAGTCTTTTGGGATGAACCCGAAATGAAAGACTGTCGGAAGCATCGCAGCGGTGAAGTAAAGTTTATCGAAAAATACACGGCCGCTGCTGGCAAGCGGGCATTAAAAAGTGTCGTCTGTTTGTGTGCAGATTATTCTAAAATGCATCAGTTTGCGCAAGTGGCGAATTTACCCGATGTCACCGAAATCGCGACAGACCCATATTTCCCGTATCCATTCCGGTACCCAAAAATACCCGAAGACATGCACCTGGAGCATATTGAAAAGTGGGCTGACTTTACCCGTGCTACTGCCGAGCAGGCTGGAATTGATTGGCATATCTGGGTACAGACGTTCGGCATACCAAATGGCCGCGAGTCGATGGTTGACGAGCACATTGATACCCTACGGGCTCGTGGAGTCGGCAGTATCGCTGTGTGGGGTTTTCATGGATGCGAAAGCGTACCTGGATTTGCCAAGGAGACGGATGCATCACCGGATATTATGTGGCGAAGAATTACCAATACGTTAGCGCGTTCATAGTTGTGCAGTGCACTAGTAATGGACGTTTTCACGAAATAGCGCGATAATAGAAGTATGCATAACAAAAGGAGGTTGATATGGGATTTTGGCAAGGCATGATGAAAATGGTGCAAGGCAAGCCGGTATTTGAAGCGCCAGCAGGCACAAAAGAGCCGACCCCACCTCCGGAGGCAAGTCAATATGAGACTACTCATACTCCTCAAGCACAGACATCTATTGCGCCACCTCCGCCGCCACCCACTACTCAGCAGCCACATGTAACGCCGACATTTACGCTGACACACTGTAAATCGGACATTAATGGCAATAATATCGAAGTTACCGCCTGGCTCACTAATACGTCTACTGTTGATATCGAGATAGATAAGTGTGTGATTCTTGATCATACAACTGAAATTAACCGTCGACTGAGCCCAGGTGGAGCGCATCAGGCTATTCTATACCGTGGGCCAATTCCGACGACTGATCATGCTCACAAGGCTAATATCTTTTATAAATCTATCCACGAGAACGAATATTGTCGCGCCGATTTCATGGTCGAGTACAATCGTGAACCGGACGGGACATATACCGTCGAAGAACTACATCCGGAACATTATGCAATAAAAGTATATTAAATAGTTGTTACGGTGAATGCACTCCACTCGTACCTATTGGCTGATTGCTATATGCGAACAGTCGAAGCATAAGCGTTTTGTTGTAAATAATATCAATCGGCGCTATAGTACGTTCATGGAAGATAAACTATTGAAACTCGTGTATACATTTTTCTTGGGCATTATTATCGCACTATTCGTTGGAATGGGTATTAGTACCTTTTATACAGCGCCGGTCATGCCGGAATATCCGATGTCCAGTCATCCGCAGACGGAACCATCAAAGACGTCCGCAGAAGAATTAAAAGCTCAACGTACATACGATGAGCAGTATAAAACGTTTAGTAAAGATTCAGAAGTGTATCATCGCAATGTTTCGATTATATCAATCGTGTTTGCTGTTGCGTTCGTGATGTTAAGTCTGGTATTTGAACGGAAGAATCGTGTCATCGCTAATGGCATCATGATGGGTGGTATTTTCGTATTGATTTACAGTATCGGGCGAGGCGTCGCATCGACAGATACAAAATATACTTTTATCGCAGTATGCATCAGTCTTGCGGTCGTATTGTATTTGGGTTACCGCCGATTTGGTGGCGCGACACCACTAAAAGCAAAAACAACTGCTAAAAAACGTAAAAAATAAACCTCATTAATATTTGCGAATAGATTGCAGAATTTCTGATTCGAATTTGATTTGTTCATCTTTTAATGCTGACATGCGAAAGCCATTTATTCCAATTGCCGCCAAATAACGTCCACCTAATTTACGGGCAGTAACAGCAGCATATTCGTGCTTCATGGCATATATAGCAGCCGCGGTCCATCCCTGAATTAATTGCGCCGGACGCGAGATATGGTAGGTGTGTTCGCTCGTTAGGGTATCGTTTTGCACAAGCACTGCCTGTGTGACGACACGTTCTGTGGGATCGGGGCTGCCACTGGCGTATTCGCCAAGGATATGCGTTTGGTTATAGTTTTCCCAGATGCACTTTTTTGGTACATACGACAGTCCATGTAGGCCGTGCCTGTCCAGTCCCAAAGCAATAAAGTACGAAGTCCATGGCCATGAACTACCATTATGATAACGGGCATCACCATATCGCACTGAATCAGTCGATAGTGTACGAAAGCCACTAGGGCAGAGCATTTCTTTGGAAAATAAGTTGCGAATAACAGCTTCGCGTTTATATTTAATTTCGGCGTTCAGTTTGGGGTTGTCAACATCATCAAGAATACTCGATTTTAACAAATGGCCCATGTCTGAAGTACGGATTTCGAGTGCTCTTAGGTTACCGTCGGCATCGCGGTCAGTGCCACGAGCAAAATATCCACCATAGTGATCGTTATCTTGTACCCAAAATTTATCTAGCACTACGGCTTGTAGCTTTTTTGCTTGTTCGCGCAAATGTTCGGCTTCGTCCTGACGACCGATCCTTTCGTATATACCTGCGGCAGCTTTCAGTGCGTCATATGTTTCCGCTTGCAATTCGACGGCGGCGACACCCATGCCTAGCTCGGTGTGATATTCAGCCCAGCTGCCGTCTTTATGATGGAATGATTCAGGCGAATCAACCCAAGTTTGATTAGCATGATGTAGTGGGTTTTTATTTAGGTTTTCGACCAGTCCTTCAGGGTTTCTGTTCATGCGGTCGGTAATCCAAGCAATGTTCTGTTCTAAGCCGTGCAACACAGTATGTGTTTGTTTGTCACGCCCGACGTATGTTTCATTTAAAAATTCCATGCCAAAGTCTGGATGGCTGACTAGTCTGTGAATTGCAATGACGTTTTTTCCAGTCGTATCGGTGGCGCCATAATATGGGAATCCCCAGTTCTTTTTTTCTGTCAGATTGATAGCGGTTGGGTGATTCGGATTAAGAATTTCATGAGCGACCTTACCTTTTTGTTGTTCGTCTAAAGGCCCAGGGGCGGGGTGATCATAGTTATCGACAGTCCCCATGTATTTTAGGGATGACATTACGGTCGAATGCATTAGTTGGGGGTGTTGTGGAAATAGGAATTCTGCGATAACGTGTCCATCGCGAGGAAAATGATGATTAAACTTATCTAAAAATGTATTATTTTTGTCTTTTGGGCGCGTATAGGCGGCGTCACTAGGGCCGTTTGAACCAATATCTTTCGCGTGACGTACGCTTGTTAGATTAAGCATGGCGTCAATGACAGACAAATGGCGCTCAGGTAAATCAATTTTTACATTGGCAACATCTATCAATGTCTCGTCTGATAGGATACGGATGCCACGTGGAGGGTTGATGACGGAATTAGTCAGTAGCTTTTCCATAGGTTAGGTATATACCTAATACAGAGCGGCGTCAATGGGGTGTGCGGGTAAGAAAAAAGCGCGAAATTTCGCGCTAGGATAAAAATTTGATCCGCAGAGTGCTAAGCGATTTGTTTTTCGGCATAGCCAAGGATATTAGCATCGGTGACGGTCAATGATGATGCGTCTCGTAGCATGTAATCGCGTAATGAAACGTCACCGAATGCGCGTGCTCGCTCTGGAGTGACGGAAGTGCTTTCGTGCTCTTTCGATTTATCAGTATCAAAGGTAGCCTGTAAAATGCCGCCGGTAAAACTTTGGATGGCAAGATCACCAATACTACGCACGGTTGCGTCTGCGGGCTGAGCAAATTTTTCACCAAGGCTAGTTCGAAGTTCATTTTCCGGGGTGGTCAGAAGGGTGGCTTCATTAGCAGCTTGCAATTGCTTTGCGGCGCGTTTTAGAGCTAACTCGTCATTATCGAGGTATGAATGGTTAGAAAATGGTGTTCCTGTTTCATACATATTACTTTTAAAATACCACCATTCTAACATATAGTCAATGTGCCGTCTTACGGTGCATGGATTATGCTTAAAATGCTATAATTAAAGGACAGAATAGTGCGAAAGCAAGGAGAGTAAAAATGAATCGTAAATGGCTAATACCAGGTATTATTGTAGGAATTATAGTCATTCTAGGAATGATTATCGTAGGCGGCTACAACGGTCTTGTCGGACAACGTGAGAATGTGAACAATAAATTTGGTAATTTGCAGTCACAGTATCAGCGTCGTGCCGATTTGGTGCCGAATTTGGTCAATACTGTGAAAGGTGCGTCAAATTTTGAACAAGAAACGTTAACACAGGTCACAGAGGCACGCGCTAAAGCAACGAGTATCAACATTGATCCTAGCAAGGCGACGCCTGAGCAATTAGCGCAGTACCAGCAATCACAAGGCGAACTTAGCCAGGCATTGGGACGATTGTTAGCGGTTACTGAAAACTATCCAGAGCTAAAATCTGTTGCTAATTTTCAAGACTTGCAGGTGCAGCTAGAGGGCACGGAAAACCGTATTGCGGTTGCTCGTCAGGATTACAACGGGTCAGTAACGACATACAATACGACGATTTCACGTTTCCCAGCCAATATTACGGCTGCAATCTTTGGATTTGATAGGTTTGAAACCTTCAAGGCTGACCCAGGTGCTCAAGACGCTCCAACGGTAGACTTTAATTCATAAGATAAAGAGATAGGTTGCTGACATGTATATGCGACACGTTCGAATGAAAGTTATTACAGCTGTAATAGCACTATTCGCCGTGGTCGCATTGCCTGTTAGTATCGGTGCGTTAGCAGTGCCGCCAAAACCAACAGATATCCCTGTCGTTGATCAGACAAATACGCTAACGGCTGAACAAAAGGCGACGCTGGCTAGTAAAATCGCTGACGAGCGAAAAGCGACCGGCAATCAAATTGCCGTGTTGATGATTTCCACGCTTGAAGATGATGCATTGGAAAACTATTCGTTAAATGTGGCGCGTGAGTGGGGGATTGGACAACAGGAGCGAAACAGCGGCGTCTTGCTACTGGTCGTAAAAGAAGATAGGCGTATGCGCATTGAAGTGGGATATGGGCTGGAGGGCGCCTTAACAGATATTCGCTCTGGCCAAATTATCCGCAATCGTATCCGGCCGGCATTTCAGCAGAATGATTATTTCGGCGGTATAAATGCTGGCGTCGATGGAATTATTACGGCTATTCACGGTGAGGTAGATCCGAATTTATCCGAGACGTCTACGACAAATCAGGCAGGAAACTTTCCGTGGGAGTTTGCTTTGTTCATTGGATTTATGGGCTTTAGCTGGCTAGGTTCTATGCTTGCCAGGACGAAAAGCTGGTGGGCGGGCGGTGTTATTGGGGGGATATTAGGTGTGATTGCCGGGTTGATGTTTGGGTTTATGATTATCGGTATCATCGCTATTATTGTGCTGACACTACTAGGTCTTTTGTTCGATAAAGCGGTGTCGGCAAATTATCGTTCCCGCGCTAGCCACGGCGACTCGCCAAGCTGGTGGGCAGGCGGACCGTTTATCGGCGGTGGTGGCAGTTCAGGTGGTGGATTTGGCGGTTTTGGTGGCGGCGGTTTTGGTGGCGGCGGCGCAAGTGGTGACTGGTGAAAAGTACAGCTGGTATAATAGGGATATAAAGAATATGGGGTTTTAGTGAATACGATTACTTGCACGACATGCGGTACTGATATTGAGGTTGATAAAGCGTTGGAAGGGCAGATAGAGGCCCGCGTGCTTGCTGCCGAACAGCATAAGCACAAATTAGAAATGGAAAAAATTCGCGAGGAAGCGGCAAAATATGTCAAAGCCGAACGGGATTCTGCAATTGAGCTAGCGAAAAAACAATTGGCTGGTGAAAAGGAGTTACTGAAACAGCAATTAGATGCTGAACTGGACCTAGCAAAAAAGAAACTCGAGTTAGAACTGAGTAGCTCGCAGAAAAAGGCCGCTGTCGAACAGGAATCATTAGTGAAAAACCTACGGGATGATGCTGAAGCGGAAAAGGAAGCAAATAAAAAACTTCGCGAACAACTAGGTGAACTAATGCAATCGCTACGAGAAGAAAAACAGGCTCATGCCAATGCTGAATTAGAGGCGCAAAAAAAGCTAGCAGAGGGTGAGGATAAAATTCGTCAGGATGTGCAAAAAGCAGCCGAAGAGAAATATCACCTACGTATTTTAGAGCAAGAAAAAAAGCTGGCAGATACGCAAAAGGCACTAGAGGATGCGCAGCGGAAAGCAACGCAGGGCTCGCAGCAGAACCAGGGCGAAGTATTAGAGCTGGATCTGGAAAATCGTCTGCGCGAAGAGTTCCCGTATGATCAACTAGAAGAAGTTAAAAAAGGTCAGCGCGGCGCGGATATTAAGCAGATGGTGAATAATCAGATGGGTGTGTCGTGTGGGGTGTTATTATGGGAAACCAAAAATGGTAAGTGGCAGCCAGCGTGGGTGCCGAAATTCAAGCAAGATATCCGCGAAGCTGGAGCGAATATTGGTGTGATCGTATCGCAAGAAATTCCAAGCGACATGGGCGATATGAAACATTTAGAAAATAATTTATGGGTAGTAAAGCCTCGTTTGGCGCCCGTACTTGCCGCAGCTCTGCGTACGACAATTTTACAAGTCGATGCTGCTAATAAAATGAATGCTGGTAAAGATGTGAAAATGGAAGCATTGTATCAATTCTTGGTTGGACCTGATTTCCGTCACCGAGTAGAGGCAATCGTTGAAAATTATGGAACGTTGCAGGCTGAAATTGAAAAAGAAAAACGCGCCGCCGCTCTGCGCTGGGCGCATCAGGAAAAAGCTATCCGAGCAGTAATCGATAACACGATTGGCATGTACGGCGATCTACAGGGTATTACTAGTCGTGCGCTTCCAGTCATTAAATCATTAGAACTTGAAGAAGAAGAAATAGACGAACCGCAGCGTTTGCTGTAGGGGCAATTAGTTTTTGTTGAATATTTTACAGACGAGTTATGGCGTGACTGACTATACTGAGCATTAGTAAGTAAAGGAGGCCTGATGAAAGATGAAGACCAGTATGTGATGCAAGATCCAACAAAACAATATCCCGCTGACGATTTTCCTATTCAAACGCAGCCGGAACCAGGGTTGGATTCAAAATTAGACCCCCGAGCGGACCACGGTGAAAAATCATATCGTGGAACGGGACGACTGCAGGGCCGAAAAGCCGTCATTACTGGTGCGGATTCAGGTATTGGTCGCGCGGTCGCAATTGCCTACGCTCGGGAAGGTGCCGACGTGGTGATTACGTATTTGCCAAGTGAGGAAACCGACGCACAGGATACCATGACCATCATGAAAGAAGCCGGAAATAATGTCTATGGACTAGCGGGTGATTTAACGTCGGAGGATTTTTGTAAAGAGCTGATAGGATTTGCGGCGGAGAAAATGGGCACAATCGATATTTTGGTTAATAATGCCGGAAAGCAAATTTATATTGAAAATATTGAGGACATATCGACTGAGCAATTAGTCAGTACGTATACTGTCAATATATTTGCCATGTTTTGGCTGTCAAAGGCCGTTCTGGCACACATGCCTGCAGGCGGAGCAATTATTAACACCGCGTCTATTCAGGCCTATCAACCGTCGCCGGGACTGCTTGACTATGCCAGTACAAAAGCCGCAATCGTTAATTTCACCCATGGGTTAGGCATACAGCTCGCTCCGCGAGGTATCCGAGTGAATGCAGTAGCTCCAGGTCCAATTTGGACGCCGCTACAGCCTAGCTACGGTCAACCACAAGAAAAGATCAAAACGTTTGGACAGAAAACGCCGCTCGGTCGAGCAGGTCAACCTGCGGAATGTGCGCCAGCCTATGTCTTTCTGGCATCGCAAGAGTCCAGCTATACTACCGCTGAAGTAATCGGCGTTACTGGCGGACAACACTTAACATAATCTAAATTTGAAAGAAATACATACATGAAAGCAATTTGGAACGGATCAACAATCGCTCAGGCGCCAAAGGAAGATCTAATACGTATTGAGGGGAATTGGTATTTCCCGCCTGAAGGTCTGCTAAAAGAAAATTACAGCGATAGTGAGCATCGTACGACCTGCTTTTGGAAAGGTGAGGCGCATTATTACGACATTACCGTTGATGGTAAAACGAATGAATTTGGTGCGTGGTACTATCCATATCCTATGACTGGATCAATCGAAAAAGTGAAAAAAGACTTCACGAATTACGTAGGCTTTTGGAATGGTGTAGAAATTACAGGTTAGTTTTGTATTTCGCTATTGTATAAATGACAAAAATATAGCATAGTTACTGTATTCCGAGTTAGTCCCGATTAGATTGGAAGGAAGTGTCACCGTGAGTGACTATACATTACCGCAAAATGACGACACCAGACGCGCGATGCTTGTGGAACTTTACAAGAAGGATATAGCTGAAGCTACTCGTTTGACTACACTGAACGAGGACGTTAAAGAACCCAAGGAAAATGTAACCAGGTCTGCACGCGAAGCGACGAAGATGGCTTTCGAGCTGTTCTGCGCTGGCGAGTACACCAAGGAAGAATGGGAGAAAGCAGCCGGACCATTCAACCGCTACAAGCCCGTCCGTGCGACATACCAACGATCGTCTACTACCCTCGAAGCACTTGCTGAAACAGCAGCAAGTCAGAAGGAGTCGATCCTGCAGTGATTTCTCATCAAATACCTACTCGGATAAGCCCCTGACAAATTGTTGGGGGCTTATTCATGCCATGTCGGGTATAATAGAACCTAAATGATTACATATTACACCGATGGTAGCGCAAGTCCGAATCCTGGTCCCGGGGGATTTTCAGTTATAAAAGAGTTACAACCGCACATTCTAGGTAGTGAAGTGGGTGCAACGACGAATATCCGTATGGAAGGCAAGGCAATCCTTGCGGCGCTGAACGATGCGGCCGGCGAGCAGTGTGAAATCTTTACTGATAGTGAATTTTGGATTAATGTCATTACAAAATGGGCGCCAGGCTGGGAAGCAAAAGGCTGGAAAAAGCCAGGTGGAGAAATTAAAAATCTGGATATCGTCCAGGAAGTCTATCCGTTATATAAAAAATCGAACGCCACTTTAACCTGGGTGCGCGGCCACGAAGGTGACTTTGGCAACGAAATGGCCGACGAATGGGCAAATAAAGCCCGTGAAAATGGTGACGTCGGACCAGTGTTTGTGGGTGAACAGGCTATAAAGACCGCTGAAGAATATACGGATGAATTTTTGGCATTGGGGACAGTCATGCAGCTTGCGACTAGTATTGACAACAAGCCATGGATCTCGACAGTATATTTTGTCGCGGATAGCGAACGCAATATTTACTGGCTAAGTTTGCCGGAACGCCGCCATAGCAAAGAAGTGGCTACAAATCCACAGGCGGCTATTGCGATTGCTATTAAACAGGATCTACCTGTTATCGGCATCCAAGCGGCGGGACAGGTGAGTATCGTCGAAGACGACGAAGCTGTAAAACGAATTGTCGAAACGTATGTAGGTAAGTATGATGGAGTAGGTAAGGACTTTTATCAACGATTTGTCGTCGGAAAGAATAAGCATCAGTTATACAAATTAACACCTACGCAACTAGCATTATTCGACGAAGTCCATTTCAAGGAAAATCCCGTACAAAAAATTATTTAACGAAAGCTACTATGCGAGAAATAGAAATCAAAGCAACCGTCAGTTCAGTCCAATCGATTATCGATATTTTAAATACGCAGGGCGTTACTATGACGGCACCTGTCACTCAGCATGATCGTATCTACGGCGAAGCGGGGGCGGATGGCGGCGGAGACAATACGTCGCCGTGGCTGCGGATTCGCACTGAAACAAAAAACGGTGCGACGAAACACTTGTTTACCTTGAAACGATCGGTGACGAATCAACTGGATAGTATCGAGCACGAGACCGAAGTAGCTGATGCGACGGAACTTGAAAGTATCATATCGCAGTTGTCATTTGTACCGTATTCAGAATTGACCAAAACGCGTCAAAAAGCGCGAATCGGTGAGATCGAAGTTTGTCTAGATACCGTTGAAAAGCTCGGGACATTTATTGAAGCTGAAAAACTGACAGCAGACGATGCAGACTATGACAGCGTCCTGCGAGAATTATGGGCCGTCTTTGAGTCGTTGGGCATTCGCCATCAGGATGAAATCGTGGATGGATATGATGTATTGATGAATAAATATTTAGAAACGGCAGTCTAGCAATGGAAAACCGCCAAGAGTTTAATAATGCGGGTAGGTTTCTAACATCTGATGACATTAGCCGACTAGATAGTTTAGTATTTGCGCCAGCGGTTGAACGATGCGACCAAGAAGGTTTGTGCGATACAGATGAAGGTACTTATTATAAAAATCTTGTCGAACCTGCAATGATTATAGATGGAATAGAGTACCATCCGCGTTTTTATTCGGAAATGGATAAAAAAACTGGGATGTGTACACATTACGTTTCGCAGGATGCTATCGAGAATTTTACGTTCAGTCAATTATCCGATGACGAGCGTAAACAAGTGTGTTTACAATTTCAGCATCAATACGAAGAAGATGGCGGTGAGCTGGAAATGATAACAGATGACGAGATTTGGTTAGCGTTAAACGACGAGAGAAAATATGATGATCTGGCGGTGTGTTATATAGCAACGACGCGATATAAATTTGCCGATACGACAGCCAGACGAGATTATTACATTTCGCAAACTCTCCGGCTTGCGGACGAGACACCCACGGTAATTGGCTATCATGACCTTGAGGGTTCGGTATATAACGATACGCCTGCGACAAAACCTGCTGACAAGCCGGACGAATACTTGCCCGAGGAAGTAGCGGTCCTTGATATGGTACACGAAGATATGAGTACGGTCACCACAGCTGATTTAAAGGATGTATGCAACATCATGACAAGCTTGGGTTTGATAACCTGGAAAGATCAGAAGCGTTTTGTCAGTGGCAGTTCATTGTAGCTGATTGTTGTTAGTTGGGCCTATGCAAAAGCCGATATCTGGTTGTATAGTCATGATATGACTGATTGGCGTGATTCTGAAAAATGGGCTGCAAACGACAAAAGTAACGTGTACGTAAATGTAACGCACGAAGCAATCGAAACCATGACCGATCGTATAGACGGCATGATGAAGGATCATATTCATGGAGTGGTAGAGGGCGCGCATGATTATAGAGGAAATGAGGACGGTAGCGCGACGCACCGGGTAACGTTTGAGTACAATGACTTAACGACGAACGCATATCAAATACCCGTTGTGACTGACACGGTTTTAGAAATCAAACACAATACTTATAAAACAGGAGTCATGGTTGAATCGTATGATATCGCCATCGCCCGACAAATTATTGTTGAGGGGAACGCTAAGTACAGGGTGGTTCATCCGCCATTTGTTGAGCGCTATACATTCCTGACGTTTAAAGCAAATGAGCGACAGGCATTTGTGAGTCAGCGGGATTTGATGACCGAGCATGGTGCAATAAGCGAAACGGCAATGACGGCTTATGATCAATCGGTGCTTGTGGCAGAGCTGGATAAAATCGTCGGATTGTACGATACGGATAGCCGCGAGCGTGCTATTATGGAATAGTAACAAAACTAAATATCAAGAGAGCGATGAGGGATCGGCCCGATGACTCGCCAGCAACCTGCGTATTAAGCGTAAGGTGCTAATTCCGCCTGATAGGTATCAGGAAAGATATACGAGTCTTCTCTTATAAGATAAAACTCCTTTCCTAGTGCCATGATCAGGGCAGATAGAAAGGAGTTTTTTCATGTCTGTAACAACTAATTATCGAACCGCCGAGAGCGTTTCGCCCAAGCACCCAGATAAAATTGCAGATCAGATATCCGACGCTATTTTAGATGCGCATCTGCGCGAAGATCCCTTGGCGCGTGTTGCCGTTGATGTAGCTGGTGGGCACGGTAAAGTGTTTGTCACTGGTGAAGTGACGTCGAAGGCGAAAAACGTTGATGTGGCGGCAATCGTAAAACGTCTAGCGGGCGACGTCGAATTGATCGAACATATAGCTGCACAAAGTCCCGAAATCGCGGCCGGGGTAGATACTGGCGGAGCGGGGGACCAAGGAATTATGATTGGCTATGCCACCAGCGAAACCGCAGAGTATCTGCCACTAGAGGTCGTCTTGGCTCGCCGACTGAATCAAAATTTATTTGCTCGTTGGCCCTATGACGGCAAGACGCAGATTACGCTGGATGGTGACAAAATAGTTCATGTTGTGGCTAGTTTTCAGCATGCGCCGCAGTCTGAGTTGATTATGCAGATTAAAGCTTGGATAAAATCTGATGATCTAGCGCAGGTCGATGAGGGAAGTGTCGATATCTATGCGAACCCAGCAGGCGATTGGGATATCGGAGGGTTTGATGCCGATGCTGGGCTGACGGGGCGTAAACTTGCCGTTGATAACTACGGCCCGCGTATTCCTATTGGCGGTGGGGCATTTAGCGGTAAAGACCCCAGTAAAGTTGATCGGAGCGCGGCGTATATGGCTCGTAAAATTGCCGTCGACTATTTGAAATCTAGGCAAGCAAAAGAGGTATCGGTTCGTTTAGCATATGCAATTGGTGTCATCGAGCCACTTGAAGTCACAATTACTGTTGACGGAACCCCAGAAAAGGGTGTAGGCTATGATGTAACACCAAACGGGATAATCGACTGCCTCGACCTACGGCGCCCGATCTATGAGCAAACTGCTCGTTATGGACACTTCGGTCAAGGTTTTGACTGGGAGAAGTAGTAATGTCGTCTAAAGAATTTGATCGGATACCACTAGCTGAAAATGCACCAACGCCTGAACAGCTTTTTAAACTTGCATCAGTATGTATCAAGAATAGCGCCAACGAAGGTAAATTATTGCGGCCGCACCACAAAGTTCCCCGGGCATATATGTGGGGAAAATCGTCACATGAAACACCGGGTTTCGAAGACTATCACCATTCACTTTTTGGCATTATCGGGCGTAAAACTTTGGGTGCGATTATACGCGAAGAAGATCAGACGGAGTTATTCATTCCTAGCAGGGAATGGTCATTACAGATTGTAGAATCCCACTCTGTCAAACGCACAGAGCATCTAGAGGACAGAAATCGAATCGTGTATCAGCTTGGATGGAACGATAACGAAACCTTAGTAGCCCAACAGACGAAAAAAATATTTCTAGGAAATTCTGATGTTGGAACAGCGCAAACGCTAAAGGAATACATGGCGCAACCGCGTGAACTTTCGGCGCGCCGTGATTATGTTGCGACAACACCATTTACTGATACTGACTGTGAAGAAGCTATCGTAAGATTTGCTTCGGGCCGTGAAGACGAATTGCGATTCGTCGCGTAGGATGATGTATTAATGAGTTCTATAGATACGCCACCATCCCTTAACCAATTAAAGCAGCTTGCTGATATTGGTGCAAAGCGACCCCGTAGTGCCGTGGGCGTAACCGATGATATGCAGATGAAATACCACACTGTCGATAAACTTTACGGTGTGGTTGTGCGCGGCGAAAGTGATGATCTGGAAACCGTCCGGCATAGTATGGGTGTTCGCATGGGTGTTCATGCGGTCGAGGGAACGGTAGAGGTACGTCGGTTGGAATACCGTGAAGCGTACACTGTTAATTATACGTCCGAGAGTCACGTTAAAGCGGTGACGAAATATCAGTTCGAATGGAACGATGAGGCTGTATTACTAGCGCGTCGCTTGGCGACGTTTGCCACCGACCAGGAACGGCGACACGTCAGCGATTTGGGTGATGACATTTTGCGTTTTCACCTACGTGATGATGCGGCGGCTATTCTGGACGCAGAACTGAAATTTGAGCAGATGTCCCACGAGGATTGCGAGCGTTTAATAGCTGATACGACTTCTTATTATGCTCAGGTTGACGACGTTAACCGACATAGCACAGTATGACACTTGTTTAATCTACGAAAAAGAGTATAATTATTTTTATCAATGAGTAAACCAGTTGGTGAACTAGCCCCAGAACCTGAGCCTTCCCCTTTAAAAAGGGTAGTACATGATGGAAACATCGTCACAGATACCATATCAGCCGAGCCTGATATGACTTTCGCTATGCAAAAACAACCATCGCTAGAGGTAGTTATAGCTGAAGAGATAGCGAACAACTATCGAAAATTATGTCCATTCCGTCGGAATGACCTGGAATTTGCGATCAAGGAAGCGATGGCAGATCGGACATATGCGCATGAACGCCAAGAGGGTAGCGAACTTGCTGAGTATAATGAACAGTATGAAGCTGCTGTATACGAGCAGCATTTCGATGCTGCACACGTTATGATGAATAATCAACCGCTATTTTTTGATACACGGGGCGCAATGGTGAAGGGCGTGTGGGATGGTGAGCAACTTGTTTTGGTGTCCTATGATGAATTAAGTGAAAAACAGAAGGATGTTTTACTAGGCGGTATTGCGGTGTTTAAGACCTTTCACGATAAAAAAAATGAGACCCTGGGCGATGATCAAAATGGTTAGGTTATTATAGACAGAATACGTTACAATAGGTTAAGTTGTTAACCAAAACGAAAGTTAGAATATGGAATCTGAAACACCACGCGAGACTACAGATATTTTTTTGTGGGCAAATAATACCGACGGCATTAAAAAAGAGTTAGATGTTGAATTCTTTTTATTCAATAAAAACTACACTCCTTATAGTACAAATTTTATGAGTGATTTGAATGCGCAGATTAAACCGCTATTCCTATACGACATGATTAATTTTGTGAATCTTGGCGCGGGTACGGGCTTGTCAGTTCGCGATTTTGAATTATCGGAAACAGAAGAAAATACATTGCTACGAACGGATCTTGAAAAAGTTGGCAGGGCAGAGACGCTGATTCATTTGATTGAAAAAGAGCGTCACGATATCGTCGAATTCAGCCAAGAAGAGCACGAATTTAAGCGTATAAAGGGTATTGTTGCTCGTTTTACGCACAAAGACGACCCAAAGAAGGCATTTTACTCTGTTAAAGCCATCAGTCAGGGGCAAGTATTGAACGGCGCGACATCATGGGAATTCCGTGATGGGAAATTTGGTGCATTCCAGGCTGATGTCGGTCTAAAAATGCCAACAGATAACCAAGTTCTTATTGTCGATAAAGATATCTTTGTCTTTAATCAGGGTAAGTTTGAAAAGCTATTTAATTATGACTACAAGAAGCAACTACTTGCTGATCAAAAAGTAGAAGAAATCCTGAAACACTTTAAATTAAGCTTTCCTGATGGCTTAGATTTGCAAAGTTTGGTCCGCGAACGCAAGAAAATCGTTAATAAATTGCAGAAAATGGAAATCGGTGAAGTGACCCAGGAGCAGGCACTTGAATACGCTGAATCAATGCAACTAGAACTAATGTCGGATGATGCCGGCGCGATTATCATTATGGATGGTAACGACCTTGATACGTTTGTGAATCTGATTAATGAAGATTACATTACTAGTGAAATTACCGGCAAACGTTTCGAAATTAAAAGTAAAAAATTACTTGGCGAACCAGACGGCGAACCGCCACGAGGATAGTAGTTTTATAAAAAACACCGCAATAACTGCGGTGTTTTTTATTGGCTATGCTTGCGTGATCCTAGAGTTTGGTTTTAACTATAGATATAACAGCGGATGACTGTAAGTGAATAGCTTACACCGGAGTTAGGATGTGTTAATTGTGGACCCTATCTATGAAGATAGTCTGATCGAGTCAATTTATACGGTCTGTGAGAAAACGAGTGTTGCGGGCCGGTTAGCTATACATCAGGACCCGCGACTCCTAAACAGACTGAAAGCTCTTGCTGAAAGAAAATGGGATGCAGAAGAGATCCTCAAGGGCTTGAAGTCGAAAAAACGGCGCGAAAACATGCAGTACTATGCGATGCAATCGCGCGAATGTGAAAGCCTGTGGGTAATTGTTCTATCGCGACTCAATCGACACTATACTGAAAAGTATGGTCAATGTAGCGAGTGCGAATCGCCCCTGTATTTAGCTGATAATGGAGCAATCTGCTGCAGTCAGAAGCTGCAAGAGTCCACTTGGATGCCACTACGGATGTCGATGACGTGCTCATCTGATGTACCGTGGCACACCATGAGTCCATCCTGAAGTTGAGCCCGCGAGAGATATCTCGGCGGAAACGCTCCTTCGGGGCGGGCTCTTCTCATATCGTAAAATGCTATAGCACTAGGTGGTCGGGGATGGCGCGCCGTTCTTTTAGACAGGCAACTAATGCCAGAATGCTCATAGTTGCGTCTGTATGGCGGAGTTTGACGAATTCATGAAAAAACTCTGCATTCGATCCGCCATCAAATATATCTTCGAATATAGCATTGAATGAAACTTGTTGGATTTTATCATCGACGGAGTCTTCTTTTATAGGTGCATAAACGCGCAAGGTTTGTTGCCGATGTGCAATTGGCACCAAAACAGGCTCTGGTTGGCCTATAATCTCACTGGTATCGTATAAAACAGTTTCGTAATCGCGTAGGGTGTAGCCAATGTTCCTATCAATAATTATTTCGCCGTCTTCATCACGTTCGACGGCGTAGTGGACGTAATGGACTGTATTGAAATCGCCTTTATCGAGTGATGTGTCATAGTCTTCTAAACCTTCAGCGATTTGCTCTCGCAGGGCACATGGTATGCCGTCCGGAAGTTGGGTGATAAGTTCTTGATGTATTTTAAAAACGGTCGGGTTTTCTGATTGTCGAAAATCCTCCTCAGTATGTGGACGTTCGGCGTAAAATGCTATTTTCTTCGTGTCGTATAACTGTTGCGTTTCTGCTGTTTCGTCACATCGTAATATTGCGGTTCCGAGTTTTGAGGAGCGGATGCAGTCCATGGTGTCGGTATCACCTGATTTAAATTCTGGATCATGCCAGTATGAAAAAGCTGTCAGCTGATTAAAGAGTGATAATGGTGAAGTTTTCCCTTCGGTCATAATATAACTATAGCGTACTCGGTTCGTACATTAAAAACAAGAATAAGGGTCATAAAAAACTATGACTATGGTTGCTTGCATGTAGTATGAATGATTACATAGTAAAGATGACGCGAGTCGATGTGATTACTCGACTGTTAAATGTGTTTTTCTTCCACGCCCGAACATCCGGTTGTGAAAAGTGGTATACTAGTTAGTAATGAATCAGGGGTTAGCGTTAGAAATTATGCTTTCGGGAGAAAGCGTTTTGCTTACTGGGCCAGCGGGCGCCGGCAAGACTTTTGTGTTGAATCAATTTATAAAACTAGCCAAAGCAGACGGAAAGCATGTATCTGTGACGGCAACGACTGGCCTGGCGGCGACGCACCTAGGAGGTACAACTATTCACAGCTGGGCCGGTATTGGTGTGTCTGATTATTTGCCGCAAGGTTTTGCAGATCATGTTGCAAAGGGACGGCGTGAAATTATCGAAAAAACTGACGTATTAATCATAGACGAGATTTCGATGCTACATGATTATCGATTAGATATGGTAGACGAAGCATGTCGATTGGTGCGACGTAAAGATGTACCGTTCGGTGGCATCCAAGTTATTATGAGTGGCGACTTTTTTCAGCTACCGCCAATCAATCGCGGTGATAGTAGGGCGGGTGGATTTGTTGTTCACAGCGAGGTGTGGAAGGAATTAGATCCCACCGTTTGCTATTTGCAGGAGCAACATCGACAAGATGACCAGGAGCTATTAGATATTTTAAACGCCCTCCGAGCAGGCGAGATTAGGCGTCATCATGCCGAACAGCTTCTGGCTCGCGTGGATGAAACACCGCCAGAAGGTGTGGTGTTGACAGAATTACATACCGTTAATATCGACGTCGATCGCTTGAATGAAATCAAGCTTGCGGAGCTTGGCGGTGACGAACTTTTTTATACACAAACGACAACTGGTAGTGAGAGCTACGTAGAAAATTTACAACGCTCCGTACTTGCGCCAGCGACACTGAGGCTCAAAAAAGGCGCCTTGGTGATGGCAGTAAAAAATGCAACAGATCGTAGATATGCTAACGGCAGTATCGGTGTAATATCGGATTTTGATCCTGCGACTGAGTATCCGATCGTTGAGTTTCGGAGTGGTCGCACCGTGACCATGCAGCCCGAGACATGGGAGCTACGCGATGGGGATAAGAAACGCGCGAGCATCTCACAAATTCCTTTACGACTTGCGTGGGCGATTACCGTTCACAAATCACAGGGTATGACGCTAGATGCGGCGCGAATAGATTTGCGCAAAGCCTTCGTAGAAGGCATGGGCTATGTCGCACTCAGCCGAGTAAAAAACTTGAACAACTTGTATTTACACGGCATTAACAGAATGGCGCTTCAGGTGAGTGAAGATGCGCAAACAATTGATGGTACGCTACGCGGGCGAGCGGCGAATGATAGCAAAAAATTTGCACATTTAAGTCAGCAGGCTGAAACTCGCAAGACTGCGCCACCAAAAAAGGAAAAGGCAGCATCCGGCTGGACGGATAAAATAGCCAAGATGCGCGAGACGTACCCTAATGCCTATCGCCCATGGCAACATGCTGATGATGAAGTACTGAAACAAGATTTTCAAAACGGAGTCACGCTAAAAGAGCTGAGTAATAAGCTAGGCAGACACGAGGGAAGTATTACTATGCGCCTTCAGAAGCATTTCGGCGAGGATGTCGTTCAATGATAAATAAGAAAGCAGCAGTGCATGATAAGGTGCTAGGCAATTTATCATTGGCCGCATTAGACATGACGCCGACGGCGGAACAGACTGTAATTATGAAGCAGTCCACTGAGGGTGTTACGGTAAAAAAATCCATTGCTCTTCCTGTGATAATGACAGTGCTGGTCGTCAGTGTGTATATGGCAGTCGCTATATCAGCGAATCTTTTCCAGTGGGGTGTTATTGTAATTTGTACCACGTTCGTCATAGCAGTCGGTGCTGTATTCGCGCGTTGGTCAACCGAGCGTCTGATTCTGCGGAATGCCAGACGGAGCGTTATCTTGGAGAACTTCGCGAACGAAAGTGGCTTGTCATACTCACTCCTCGTCGAAAAGCCGGAACTTGTCGGCGTCATTTTTCAGTTAGGTGATAGCTCTAAAATACGCGACCGTTTCTGTTCGGATGACGATACGTTCGAAGTTGGTAACTATGAATATACTGTCCGGCATGGCAAGTCCCGCACGACATACGTATACGGATACTTACGCATAAAGCTCGAACGTAAGGTAGCTCATATGTTCCTCGATAGCATAGGTAATAATATGAATATTTTTGGTAACAGTTTTAGTAATATACCGATTGCTATGACGAGTGACCAAATACTCTCACTGGAGGGTGATTTTGATAAGTACTTTACTCTGTACGCGCCAGCAGAATATGAACAGGACGCACTATACGTGTTCACGCCGGACTTAATGGCCTTGTTGATTGATACGGTTGCCGACTATGACGCCGAGGTTATCGACGATCAGCTGTTTATCTACGGGAGTGAGTTTAACTTGTTGGACAAATTGGTTTGGGAAAAAATCACTAAGATAGTTGCGACGGTTGGCGAAAAGACAATCGATAGAACTGATTACTATGCTGATGAAAGAGTCGGCAATCGAAGATTAAATGTGGTGGCCGAGCCAGGTAAGCGTTTGCGCCGTGGTATATCCTGGCAGACTAAACTGGCCGTTGGCTTTACATTAATTTACTTTATCATTGAGATACTCATACGTCAGTAGCATTGCGGTATAATAAGCAGAGTGAAGAAACCTACAACATCGAAATCAAATTTGAAATTTCCAAAAAAGTTTTTATGGGGCGCTGCGACTAGTGCGCATCAGGTAGAGGGAGATACCCATAATCAGTGGACGGTTTGGGAGTTCGAAAACACCATTTCGTTAGCGACCCGTGCAAGCTACCATTTCGGGGAGTTAGAGAATTGGCCGCAGATAGAGCAAGCGGCAAAGGATCCGAATAATTACGTGTCTGCTAAGGGTGCGGATCACTATAATCGCTACGCCGAAGATTTTGATTTATTAAAAAAGATGAACATGAACGCGTTTCGTTTTAGTATTGAATGGTCTCGTGTTGAACCGCAGGAAGGCGCCTGGAATGCCGAAGCAATTGAGCACTACAAACAGTATATCGATCAGTTGCGTCGACGTAATATTGAACCTGTCGTTACGTTATTCCACTTTACGTTACCAGTTTGGTTTAGCGAAATGGGTGGATTTGAAAAACGACGGAATGTTAAGTATTTTACGCGCTTTGCAGAAAAAATCGTTCGCGAACTAGGTATCTCGATTCGCTATATCGTAACGATTAATGAGCCTGATTTGTATGCAGTTGAGAGCTATTTGGGTGGGCATTGGCCGCCGAACGTCACCAGCAAGTGGAAAACATGGCAGGTTATTAATAACCTAGCTTATGCACATAATCAGGTCGCAAAAACGATTCATGCGATTAATCGGCGCTACAAAGTATCTGTTGCTAAGAATTCGTGTTACGTCTATGCCGGCGACAATGCCGTACTTAGCCGATATAGTGCAGCGATCCTGCAGTATGTGCGCGACGATTATTTCCTAAAGAAAGTCGTTAAGCAATGCGACTGGCTAGGGGTGAATTATTATTTTAGCGATCGGGTCTATGGGTATCGGGTCCACAATCCTGATCAGAAGCTTAGTGATTTAGGGTGGGATTTGAGCCCTGAGAACCTTCAGTATGCGCTGGAGCGGTTGCATGAAAAATATCATTTGCCGATGATCATTACCGAAAATGGCATAGCGGACGCCGATGATACGCAACGCAAATGGTGGATTACGCAAACACTATTAGCGATGGATAAATCTATGAAAAATGGTGTTAAAATTGAAGGGTACCTCCACTGGAGCTTACTAGATAATTTCGAATGGGATAAAGGTTTTTGGCCGCGATTCGGATTAGCAGCAGTCGATTATAAAACAAAACAACGAACGCTACGGCCAAGTGCTGTTTGGTTCGGCAAAGTGATCAAACACTTAGGGGAATAAATCAAATTATGAATGATCCGTTTACGCCTAATGAAATTAAAATTGCTGTTATCGGCGGGGGGACGGGAAGCTTTACCTTGCTATCCGCGCTAAAAAATCACACACGTCAGCTTGCTGCGGTCGTTAATATGGTGGATGACGGAGGTAGCACTGGCGTGTTGCGTGATGAATTGGGTGCGTTGCCACCAGGTGATGTGCGACAATGTCTGGTCGCATTAAGTGACTCGCCAAAAATTCGTGATTTGTTCAATTACAGATTTGATGAAGGCACGTTTCAGGGACACGCGTTTGGTAATCTATTGTTGACGGCCCTGGAAAAGGTGACTGGCAATTTCAGTGAAGCGGTTGAAACTGCCTCTGAAATTTTACGCGTGAATGGCGTGGTGATTCCGGCGACTTTAGATAATGTCCGTTTGAAAATGGAATGGCCGGAAGTGAGTACGATTTTGCACGGAGAGCGAGTGATTGATGCTGACTTTTTCAAATATGATCCACGCCGTGCGACTTTGTCGTTGACTCCATCGGCTGCTGCCAACCCTACGGCGCTTGCGGCAATCTCGCAGGCGGATTTAATCGTCATCTCGCCAGGTGACTTATATACATCTCTTGGGCCGCTATTAGTTATTGACGGCGTCGGTGAGGCACTACAAAAGACTGACGCGACGATTATGTATGTTTCAAACTTGGTAACGAAACAAGGGCAGACGGCCGGATTCTGTGTTAGTGATCATGCGGCTGAAATTGAGCGGTTCATTGGCGGCGATGCATTGGATTACGTACTATATAACAAACAAGTGCCGACACACGAGCTGGCGCAACGCTATAAAGAAGAGAACGCGTTTCTTGTCGAGGTTGATACTGATGTTTTGCAGACTAAAAAGTACAAAGCGATAGGTGGTGACTTTTTGGGCGCTGTCGCTGAAGGTCATGATAGTGATGTATTGCCCGTAACTCGTTCGTTGATCCGCCACGACTCTGATGCTGTAGCGCGCGCAATTATGGATCTGTATGCAAACTCACAAGCAGGGCAGTAAACATTATTGACAAAGCGTAACCATTATGCTACTATTGAAATATAATGAAAAATAACACAAACACACAACCTATTAACACGAGCGCACAAGTCGCTTTCGCTGAATTGAAAATGAACGAAGATTTGAAACACTCAATCTTGATTGTTTCACTTGTTATTAATTTGGTCGTTTTGACGGCATGGGTAGCCCTGCAAGTCACAACGCTATATGACGCGCAAATTGCCGGTCTGTTGTTTAGTCGCTAGAATCTGGTCCGTATAGCGAAAAATACCACACATATTTCAAAGGTGTGGTATTTTTTTATACCTCTGTAAAGTAGGGTAGTTATCCACCGTACTGTGGATAAAACATAAGCGGCGTGCAAATAATATAAAAAATAGGGCTTGTCGTGGGTAATGGTGGGTATTATAGTAAAGCCAGTGGAAAGAAGTGGGTAACACCACATAAAACAAACATTACACCCACTACCATTAAAAAATAACCCATAACGTAAAAGTCAAACGAGACAGGGGACCCGCAAAGGCAATGGATTATTTCGAACGAAAGCTTGATGACAAGCATCGGTTAACTATACCGACAGAACTTCGAAATGAATTCGCTAGCGGCGTCGTACTGACACGAGGCTTTGGCCAGTACCTTCACTTGTACCCACAAAATATTTGGGACAGGGAAGTCGAACCTGCGTTAGACGGTAGCATTCTCGATGAGAAAGTTGCTGATCTGAACGTACGATTCCGACGGGGAAAGACCAGCGTAGGACTCGACCAAAAACAAGGTCGAGTTACAATCGAGCAGCACTTGCTTGATTACGCAGGAATTGACCGGGAACTGATCGCCGTCCGAGCTGGCGCATATTGGCGCATTTTACCAGCAACTGCCGACGTATAGGGAACAACCAGAAAGCCGCACTTTGACAATTCGCATCAGATAGTAAAAGATACACTCTCGAGATCAACTATCTGGTAGTAGAGCAAGTGGACCTACGGTACCACTATAAAAATACCGACGCACCTTTCTCAAACACAACACCTCCCAAAAAAACTCCACCTCACACACATAAGTCTCTCAATTGAACGAATAGGATTATAAGTTGCCTTTGGCACTGCCGATTTCGTTCAACCACTTATTACAAAAACAAACACAACAAAAAAACAAAAAAGCTCTGCTGCCAGTTAGGTGATCTCGAGTAAGCTCTCCCCATGTTATAATAGGGAAAGCTTATGAGTACTAAAGAACATCCACCACAACATGTTCCGGTTTTACTAGACGCAACGCTTGATACGCTGCATCCCATTCAGGGCGAGAATTATCTCGATCTGACGGCGGGGTACGGGGGTCATGCCCGACGCGTTCTAGAAAAAACCAAAAACTACGAGGCTTCTGTTTTAGTCGACCGCGACAGTTTTGCAATTGCAGAACTTAGTGAGTTTACCGAAAAAGGAGTTACTTTATTGCATACCGATTTTGTCAGTGCTGCTCGCAGCCTGGTCGAAGAGGGAACGCAATTTGATATCGTTCTTGTTGATTTGGGGGTGTCGTCACCACAGCTCGACAAGAGCGAACGAGGGTTTTCCTTTACACATGATGGTCCGCTTGATATGCGGATGGATCGTCGCCAGGACGTCACAGCGGAAACGTTGGTCAACCGGGCAAAAAAAGACGAGCTTATCCATATCATTAGAACCTACGGTGAGGAACCTGTTGGGTTTGCGCGCCGCATTGCTGATGCAATTGTAACGAACAGACCAATTAGGACAACTAAACAACTCGCCGACCTTGTCGTCACAGCGCATGTAGGGAAGTGGAAAAAAATCCATCCTGCAACGCGCACGTTCCAAGCCCTCCGCATCGCGGTCAATCAAGAGCTACGGCAAGTTGAAGAACTTATGCCGCTCATTCCCAAACTTTTAAAGTCTGGTGGGCGAGTCGGTATCATCAGCTTCCATAGTCTGGAAGATCGGTTAGTGAAGCAGTATTTCAACGAAGAAAAGAATGCTGGCTACGAAGCCGAACTACAGTTACTGACCAAAAAACCGTTAGCCGGAGACATTTACGATGTTCACAATCCGCGATCACGAAGCGCAAAACTTCGTGCCGCAGTGAAAAAATAAAACAAAAAAGAAAGGGCACAAAAATATGCCTATTCACATCCCAGTACAAAACGAATCACACGCTGAAGAGCAAGTTGTCGTTCGTTTTAACTAAATAAATTTGGCGTGTCCGCTGTAATAAGCGGGCGCGCTACCAAAATAAAAATAAACTAACAGAAACAAAAATAATATTATGTCATACCAAAGAACCACACAGTTCAGTTCTCGACGTGCCAGCAATTGGAGTCGTAATCAAAATACAACTCGCTACACATCGAACGTCAAACTCGGCCCAGTGACTCATACGGTGCTTGTTGCCCTTATGATTACCGTGCTCGGCTTGATATACTTGACACAGGCTACTCGTGCAACGAGTTATGATTATCAAGCACAGGCGATCGATACGCAAATTGCAGACCTGTCGACCAAGCAGGCGGATCTGGAAATCGAGAACGCACGATTGACTGCACTTGAAAACGTCAAGAACAGTAGTGTCGCCAAGTCTATGACAAAGCCAGCATCGACAAATTACGTTAGTGAATAAAATATGCAATTAGATATCGCAAAGGGAAGCCGTCCACATATACTCGCTATTTTGGTGTTAGCCATCATGGCCGTATTTGTTGTGCGGCTTTTTTATTTGCAGGTTGTTCGTCATGATTTTTATGTATCTGCGGCTAGGGAAGAGCAGCTGCGGCAATTAGTCATTCCAGCTGCACGCGGGGAAATTTATGCGATGGACGCTGGTCAACCAGTAAAGATTGTAATGAACGAGACGGTTTATACTGTATTCGCAGATCCAAAGATTATCAAAGATCCACAGCCTATTATCGACGTTATTCAACGGGTTGCCGGCGGTAATGCCCGTGCTAATCTAAACAATTTGCTCGCGAAAAAAGAATCACGCTATCAGGTATTGGCTACTAAAGTTTCATTGAAACAGGCTGAAATGATCAAAAAAGAGAATCTAAGCGGTGTTGGTTTTCAGCGTGATACACAGCGCGTTTATCCAGAGGGGCAATTAGCCGCTCAGGCCCTCGGCTATGTAAATTTTGAGGGTGTTGGTCAATATGGCCTGGAAGGTGCACAAGACGAACGCTTAACCGGCAAAGACGGCTTGCTGCAAACAGTTGCGGATGTCAGGGATGTGCCACTGACAATCGGCAAGGAGTATATTAACAAGCCAGCTGATAACGGTGACAATATTGTGATGACGATTGATCGCAATATTCAGTCATACGCAGAAAGTGCACTCGCTGAAGGTTTGAAACGATCAGGTGCGACGAATGG
>JAQGGY010000071.1 GCA_028289095.1 Candidatus Saccharimonadota bacterium | reverse complement strand
ACCGTGTCTGTATCGTCCTTGCATGTGACGTAGCCAATTTCATCGTTAGCTGGTTCAGCGGTGTCTTTTAAGGTGGCTTTTTCTTCGTCGGTCAATGCAGTACTGCCTGAATGTGCGCGCAGGTCTTCGATGGTCGGAATAGTCATGGACTCCATGGCGTGAACTTCGGCCTTTTTAGCGATTGATTGAGCGTTCATTTGGCGGGATGTGTCGGTAGCGCGTTCCTGTACGCCGTTGTAGGCTATAAGTGCAATCGCCGTTAATATGCCAATCGTTGCAAACATAAAGAGGGCATTTAAAATGATGCCAACCATTGCTAGTGTTGTGGGAAATCCTGATTTTTTAGATTTTTTATATCCGATGATAGATAAAATTAATCCTGGAAGCTGAAAAAATATAAATGCGCATATAAGGCCTATGATGCTAAAAATTTTACCTGGGTCTTCGGTTGACTGCTGTGATGGAGCGGGTTGCTCGGGGACGAATTCGGGCTGTTGCATTGGAGCGGGTTGCTGCGGGACAGATTCTTGCTGCTGCGCTACAGGCTGTGGTTCTGGTTGTATCGGTTGTTCAGCGTTCGGTGGGGTTAGTGGTTCAGGTTGCATTAATAATCCTTATGTTTAAACTATTCTACAAGTGTACGTCAGAGGTAAGTGTCACGCAATAGAGTTATTTCTTTTTGCGGGCGGCTTTTTCGCGGATGATGGATGCCGCGCTGGAAATACTTTCAATGACACCTAATTGTCGCAGGTGCGCGCGTAGTTTATTGCGTGCGTGGGTCGTCGTTACTAATTCTTGCCACGCTTGCTTTGGCTGGGATAATTTGCGAGTCACAACTTCAACGACATCGCCGTTTTGTAGTGGTTTATCAAAGGCGTGGATATTTCCATTTACTCGGATACTGTATGCGTGTTTGCCGATGTCGCTATGGACAAGGTATGCAAAATCAAGCGGTAGCGCACCTTCGGGTAGGTTGTATAAATCGCCTTTTGGTGAGTATACGAAAATGCGGTTACCGAACAAGTCGATATTTAATTGGTCCTGCGAAATGTCTTCGTTGTCACGTAAGCGCTGGGCAACTTCTTGCATTTGCGTGATCCATTGTAGCTGGGCAGGGAGGGTGGCCGAGGTGCCTTTGCGTTTTGTGTAATCTTTGGCAGATTTCTGTTCGTGGTAATGGAAACTTGCAGCAAGTCCACGTTCGGCATATTCGTGCATCTCGAATGTGCGAATCTGAAACTCGACAATTTGTTTATTAGGTGTAATTACGGTCGTATGCAAGCTTTGATAGCCATTTGGCTTAGGGATGGCGATGTAATCCTTGATGCGGCTGATCATCGGCTGGTACATGCCATGCAGAATACCCAGGGCGCGGTAGCAATCTTCTTTAGTTCCCACAATGACTCGCAGGGCCATTAAGTCATAAATATCGTCAATGTTGTTATCAACTTTTAGCATTTTTTTATGCAGGCTATAGATGCTTTTTACACGACCATTTACTTCAAATTTAATGCCTTGCTTCGCTAGTTCTGCTTCGACTTCTTGACGGACAATACCAAGTTTACGCGTGCTTTTACCAAGGCGCTTTTGCATAAGTGTCTTTAATTTATTGAATTCTAGGGGGTCAAGATAGCTAAAGGCAAGTTCTTCTATCTGCATGCGAATGCGGCCCATTCCTAAGCGGTCGGCCATAGGTGCAAATACCTCCAGGCTTTCGCGTGCGATCTTTTTCTGCTTTTCTGGGCTCATATGTTGCAGTGTTGACATATTGTGTAGCCGGTCGGCCAGTTTGATGATTATGACGCGTACGTCTTGGCCTACGGCAATTAGCAGTTTAGATAAGTTGTCTTTTGTTTGTGGTAAGTAATTAGTCAGATCCTGCATACCTGCGCGTGCCTGGGATACTTTTGTGACGCCGTCTACTAAAAAGGCGACATCGTGGCCGAATAGGTTTTCTATTTCATCTAGTGTCGCCGTGGTGTCTTCGACCGTATCATGTAAAACGCCAGCTAGGACTGTATCGATATCCATGCCCCAGTCGACTAATGTGTCGGCGACATGTAATGGGTGAATAATGTACGGTTCGCCACTTTTCCGTTTTTGTCCTGCATGCGCTTTCGTAGCAAAATCAATCGCATGCTCTAATTCAAGCAGTTGATCTTCCTCGTAATGAGGTTTTGCATGTTCTAGTAGGTCGCGCCTTTTCATATCTTTATAGTATAAAACACTAGTGACAAATAAAAAACCACCTGTAAAAGGTGGGGTGTGCGGGCGCCGTGATTGGGCGCCCGCACGATTGTCAGTAAACTAGCTCCCCGACATCTTCGCCGTCGACGAATGCATAGCTGTGCTTGATAGTGATACTCCATTGTCCGCGCCTGAATGTCAGGTCGATCCAATGTCGTGTATCCGAACTACCCTCTGGAATGGCGGTTGCCCAGCAAATGATTCGATCATCAGAAGTGCAACTTACTCTGTTGATATAGGCTCGCGCACGCGTGCCGTCAATTGTAACGGCGATTGCTCGTTGTGTAACCTCGGGTGGTTTATCGCCAGCAAGCAGGTGCTGTATACGTTCCGAGAATTGTTTTGCTTGTGCATCGAGCTCGTCGATGCTTTCTTCGCACACACTTGTCGAAGGTTGTTTACGTTCAGGCATTGCATTCAGCTTTCTTCGAGATACGGTTGCAAGGTGTAAGAAAAGGCAACTACTTCGTAGTCACTCCTAAGCTCGTAGGCTTGCTTAACGGCAGACACTACTGCACTTTTAATCTGTTGGATAGTCCACTCTTGTTGTACGAGTATCCAGCCATCATCAAAAAATGCGAACCAGTATCTATAACGCCAAGGAACGGTTGATTTAAGTGTGATTTTAAAATCACACCTTAGGTCACCACGTGCGACTGCTTCCTCGCGTCTTTGCTGACGTGCTTCATCTTCAGCGATATCTATTTCGGGCATTTCTTGCCTCATTCGATAGGGGAATCTGACTTGCATACTATAACCATCAAACGTGGTGTTGTCAATGAACTAGTAGTGAGTATTGACGATGTTGTTATGTATGGAATAGGCGTATTCGTCAATATTTTGCAGACATGGCGACAGCAGTATATACTGATGGTAATGCTAAAGCTTAGTTTATAAGGAGAGCCACGCTCATGAGTCAAGTAAGGGTCGCAATTAATGGGTTTGGTCGCATTGGCCGTAATGCCTTTAAGATTGCATTTGAACGCAGTGACATAGAAATAGTCGCGATTAACGATTTAACGGACACAAAAACATTAGCACACTTATTAAAGCATGATTCGTCCTATGGCACGTATCAGCATGAAGTCGGCCACGATGAAACCGGCATCATTGTCAATGGAAAGCATATTGCCGTCTTGGCTGTTATGGATCCAGCGCAGTTACCGTGGAAGGATTATAACGTTGACGTCGTAATTGAAAGTACAGGTTTCTTTGTTGATCCAGCCAAAGCCCGCGCACATATTGACGGCGGCGGTGCAAAGAAAGTTGTATTATCGGCTCCAGCCAAGGGTGATGGTGCAGATACGATCGTATTGGGTGTCAACGAAGATAAAATCGAGGGTGCGTCAGAAATTATCAGTAACGCTAGCTGCACAACTAACTGTATTACGCCCGTCATGGCTGTACTAGAAAGCCACTTCGGCATCGAAAAAGCGATGATGACTACTGTACACAGTTACACTGCTAGCCAGAAACTACAGGATGCACCAGCAAAAGACCTGCGCGAAGCTCGTGCGGCTGCTGAAAATATCGTTCCAACGACGACCGGTGCGAGCATTGCTGCTGCTCAGGCGTTACCTGCGCTAAAAGGCATCTTTGGTGGATTAAGCGTTCGTGTTCCGACCCCTGTTGTAAGTATGAGTGACTTTTCTGTTGTATTGAAACGCGATACCACGATCGAAGAAATCAACTCTGTTTTCCGCGAAGCTGCGAAACAGCCTTTTTATCAAGGCATATTAACTGTTACCGACGAAGAATTAGTCAGCAGCGACTTTAAGGGTAATAGCCATAGCGCGATTGTCGACTTGCCACTAACGAACGTTGTCGGCGGAAACCTGATCAAAGTTGTTGCTTGGTATGACAATGAATGGGGTTACAGCAACCGACTTGTCGAACTTGTCGCCGACGTCGGTCGCTCTTTACGCTAATAGATACATGAAGCGCCTTGCAAATGTAGCGAGGCGCTTTTGTTTTAGACTAAAAATGCTTATACTTAAATTATGAAGATATACTTAGGTGCGGATCATCAAGGATTTGCAATGAAAGAAGCGGTCATCGCGTATTT
>JAQGGY010000058.1 GCA_028289095.1 Candidatus Saccharimonadota bacterium | reverse complement strand
GAGTCGCGGCTGAGTTAACGACGAGTGACATGGGGAAAATTGCAGGGGGAATCCGGTTGGTGATAATAATCTCATCGCCGCGATAAGATACGTCGTATATCTTAACCTTTCCTTCGATAAGCTGGTATGCATGTTCAACTGCCTCTCCGGGCAGAATAAATATGTGGCCTTTCTTGTAGTGCTTTAGGGGGTAGCGACTATAGAAAGTATCAAGTGCTTTCGTAGTGTGCGGTGTCATAACGTTAATATGTAGCCTTTACTGATTAATATCATAGCCAATCCTTACAATATTACGATACACCTATTTGTATTGGGAGTAAAATATTATAAAAATACTCACTAAGGCTACCATTAAAATATCATCCGCCTATACGGATGATATTTTAATGGATTAGTAATCTGATTATTGAGCGTTGCGCTTAACTCGGTTGGCTTCGCGCTTTGCTGTATCAACGGCTTGACCTGCTTCTGACTTGATACGGTCAGTGTTATCGCGCGCTGTATTGGCAGCCTGCTCAAGCAGCTCACGTGCAACATCGCGACCGCCTAGCCCAAATGCAAGGGCAAGGCCAAGTGCGATAGCGCCAACGATAGCGGTGAACAGAATATTGACAATGTCTTTGGCGATACCTAGTTGGCTCAGGATCATGAAGACAGCTAGACTCATCGCAATAGCCGGAATTGCAGTTGCAATCAGTTTAGCGATTGCGGTCCGTCCCATGACGCGAAGGACAAATGCGGCAGCACCTGCAGATATTGCACTCGCCACTAAGAATATCACTACCGCTGCGATGACATTAGGGACGTAGCTATAAACAGCGCTAAGTAGATCATTGAGCACTGGTAAGTTGAGCGCAGAAACGGCTAAAGATATTGCTCCAATAAACACCAGCCAAAAAGCGATTCGGCCACCTAGTCGAGAAGGGCTTTCGATTATGCGAGAAATAGTCTTGCCGGCGGCTGAATTATGGATGGCTCGATCAAACCTTGCGCGATTCAGCGCTTTTCGAATGACCTTTTCTAGTAATTTCGCAATCATGTAGCCAATGATTAGGATTGCTATCGCGCCGATCAAATTTGGCAAAAATTCGATAATTCTACTAAGAATATTCTCAAATGATTGTTGGACATTAAAATCGTTCATTATATATTCCCCTCTGTTAAATAATTATAGAGTAATGGTAGCATGCTTAAAAAATACTGTAAGTAAGATTTTTCACAGTTTATCTTCATGTCTTTATTTAAAAATGAGAACTTGGAGTAGGAGGCTATTGGTTGCCGTCGATATTGTGACCACCGAATTTGTTGCGCATCGCCGCAAGTAGCTTTGTGGCAAAATTGACGTCGCCTTTTTGTGAGGCGAGCCGTACGTCGAAGCTAGCCTGAATAGCTGGCAGCGGAATACCAAGGTCGCGAGCTGTCTCGAGGGTCCATCGGGCTTCACCCGATTCGGCAACGACACCGCTGATACCATCGAGCGTAGGGTTTTCGTGTAATGCTTGACGTGTCAGATCATTTAACCAGGAGGTAACGACGCTGCTTTCTTGCCAAATGTCACCCGCTTTTGCAAGGTCGACGTTAGGGTAGGGGCCTTCTTTTAGCATACGGTACCCCTCGGAAAGGCTTTGCATCATGCCATATTCGATTGCATTATGAACCATTTTTACGTAGTGTCCGGCTCCACTTGGGCCGAAATGTCTATGGCCGCCCCGTGGAGCGGCTAACGTGTCGAGTGCTGGAATGAGGTGTGAATAGGCGGATTCGTCGCCACCGACCATCATGGAAAATCCATTATCATATCCCCAAACGCCACCACTTGTGCCAATATCAATGAGGGTACTACCTGCAGCCGCAACGCGATCAGCCCGAGCTTTATCGCCCCGATAGTCGCTATTTCCACCGTCGATGATCGTGCTGCCTTTAGGTAGGACTTCTAGCCACTGCTCGAGCTCGTCTTCGATGACATCAGCTGGAATCATAATCCACAAAATGACTGGGTTGTCTTGGAACGCATCAACGACAGATTGCTTTTCATACGCTGGCGTCGCGCCGTGAGTAACCGCCTCGTCGACTGGTCCGCGACTGCGGTTATGGGCGATCACTTCGTGACCACCCTCGGCGAGCTTTTGTGCAATTTGACTACCCATTCGTCCTAGTCCTGATATGGCTATTTTCATTTTAAAAGCTCCTTATTGTCTGTATATAATGTACATTTTGGTATCGATTTTAACACTTGCCCAGGTTGGTCGATTATTTCAATTGTGTTATGAAGTAGCCGTTCAAGCGTAGGCGTCTTATCGGTGCCCGATGCTTGTATGACCGTTTCGTCAAGTTGGCTAATACCAAAGGGTGTAATTGTGATACGTTCGAAATCCTCGCCTATGTAACAGTCTGCCCATGTGATAGCAGTTGCTGCGCTTGAGTGCGGCTTTATACCAGCAGTGTGACCATCGCTGCCAATGCCAAATAAGCCGATCTTATAATCCGACACCGTCATTTGGTGCTTCATCCACGCTCCAAATTCGTCAGCTGTGGTCGCTGCATCCTTGCCGATCAGTGGGCGATAGAGTGTCGCGCCAGGTAATTGAAGACCGCCGTCAAGAAGCTGCTTCCAATTTTCGTCTTGGTGGTCAACTGGACCGTAACGCTCGTCGCTGAGCGTCGCAGAAAGTTGAGATAAATTGACGTCAGACAATAGACTTGCGGTTTTTAGGACGACTTGAATGCCTGACCCGCCTGATAATAACCACAGTACTCGCTCTCCGGCGCCTAGGTGCTCGTGAATAACGCTGGCAAGATGCTCAGCTGCCGCAGTGATTGGATCGTCGCTGGGAGTATAGTCCATACAGTTCCTTTCTAGAGAATGCCTTAGTGCTCGTTGCTATAGAGTCTATATCAAATTAGAGTTGAGGTCGTTCGAAAGCAGTCTGCTGCATTGTCGCTAGTTTTTTACGTGCGACCGCGATACCAGCTGTGACAATCACGATATATACAAGCCCCGTTGTGCATGTACGAAGCATGCTTGCGGGGTTTACGACCGTTAGGTAGATGCCACTGGCAAGAGTTGCGCCAACCAGCGCGTAGCTAACGTACAATTTCGCTTGTGATGGGCGGAAAAGCAGCAGCGTAGTATATACGACGCTAGATAGTGCGATAATGATATGCGTAAGTAAAATCATGTATTTATTGTATCACGGTTACGGCAGTAGTGGCCCCACCGAAAGCATGACGCATAGTCCTAATATTATAATCATCGAAAAGCCGAACATGCGCCGTGCCCAGTGGTCGCTATCTGTAGCAGAAAAGCCCTTAAATGCGAGCCATAACCAATAGCCTCCAAGGCTGGCCATGACGATAAAATAAGTGTACCCAACGTAACCGAATACCGTTAATAGCAGGCTTGAAATCACGAATATCATCGTGTAAATAAAAATTTCAATCTTCGTTCGTCTCAGTCCTTTTACAACTGGCAGGACGGGAATGCCTGCCGCTTTATATTCTTTAGACCTGTAAATGGCAATCGAGTAAAATTCAGGAAATTGCCATGCGAAGAGGATGATAAAGACGAGGATTGCACCGACGTCGATGACGCCGGTCCCGGCACAATACCCCGCAAGTATCGGAATAGCACCAGAGATGCTGCCGACTAACGTGCCATGGATAGATAATCGTTTTGAAAGCATCCCATAAAACACGACATAGGTAATAAATCCGATGAGTCCTAATAGGACAACCAGATTGTTGGTATAAAGCGCAAGGATTGCAACACCGACAAGGCCTAAGGTGGCAGAGAAGATAACGGCGCGGTAGCCTTTAATTTCGCCGGATACAAGTACTCGTTTTTTAGTCCGCTCCATAATCATATCAATATCCTGGTCAAGATAATTGTTAATGACACAGGCAGACGCGATGATGAAGCTTGAGCCGATAAAGACGGCGAAAAATAGCGCGACGTCGACATTGCCCTGTGCGGCGAGAAAGTAGCCGGCAGCAACCGTTAAGGCGTTACCGTAGAGTACGCCTGGTTTTGTCAGTGAGTAATAGCGTTTAATTGATTGAAGCATTATAATCCCGTTTGACGGTTCATGTATTTGATCATGTCTTCTGGGGACATCATCATGCGCGCATTAAGGTCAAACATAATCCATAGCGACCCAAAGACAACGATACCAAGGATGATGAAAGCGAATATAAAACTTAATAGCTTCCAGCGCGGTTTCTCTTCGTCACCGAGATGAAGAAAGAATAGTAATTGTATGACAAGTTGCAAGCTGGCAAGTACCGCCAGAATGATTGCAATCGCCGCAGGCGACCAAAAATCTGTAAATACGTCGTGGACGACCACGGCATAAGCGATAACGGTGAGGATAATTGACGACAAGAATCCAATCGAATAAGAAATGATATGTCGCGACGGCGAGTTAATTTTTTTCATAATTGCAATGCTCCGATTAAGTAGACGAACGTAAAGATGAAGATCCAGATGATATCAAGAAAATGCCAGAACATACTAAAAAGGGTAAGGCGACGGATGGTATTAATGGTGAAGCCTTGCTTAATTAACTTCCAGCCCATAACAAGCAGCCATAATAACCCGATAGCGATATGGAGGCCGTGCGTACCTACAAGTGTAAAGAATGAGGAGAGGAAGCCGCTTCGGTGCCAGCTGTTACCTTCGGCAATTAAATGCTTGAATTCGGTCAGTTCCATAAATAAGAATATGACACCTAATACAAATGTGAAGCCAATCCAAAAGAGCGTGTGTTTTATGCTGCGTTGACGAACGGCAATCATGGCAAGGCCGCAGGTAAAACTGCTGGTGAGTAATATTAGTGTTTCGACAAGAATTGACGGCATGTCGAATAGTTCGCTACCGCCAGGCCCGCCATAGGTATTATTGTGAAGGACGATATATGTCGCAAACAGACTGGCGAACAATAAACAGTCTGTCATCAGGTATATCCAAAAGCCCAATAGCGGCTTATCGTCCGGAGTATGTTTGAGTGTTACGGCGTTGTCGAGTGGTGCGGTCATTTGTATTGTCCTTTGTGTTGGCTTGCAAGTTCTAGTTGGGCAACTTGTGTAGCAGGTATAGTGTACTCCGTCTCATCATTAGTCAGTCGGATGACGATGGCGATTATCGCACCAGCTACACCGATTACTGCCAGCCATGGAATATGCCACACTGCGCCGAAGCCGACTAAAAAGCTAAATCCTGCAATGATAACGCCTGCTCCAGTATTTTTTGGCATGTGAATGTCGGTGTAGATAGGGGCAGTTTGCGCGGATCCAGTTTGTTTTGTCTCCCAGAATTGATCGCGCTCGGTGACTGTAGGAATGATGGCGAAATTATAAAATGGCGCAGGGGATACCGTCGACCACTCAAGCGTTCGACCGTTCCAAGGGTCACCTGTCGTATCCATGTTTTGCTTGCGGCGCTTAACGCTGATAAAGATTTGCAGCAGTTGGGATGCGATACCTAAGCCGATAATTGCTACACCCACGCCTGCGATAATAAAAAGCGTTTGCCAGCTCGTGTCTTCGTAGTGATCAAGTCGTCGCGTTGCGCCCATCAACCCTAAAATAAACAATGGTCCAAAGGCAAGCACAAAGCCGCAGCTCCACAGCCAGGCAGCGGCTTTGCCTAGTCCTTCATGGAGGGTAAATCCAAAGATTTTTGGGAACCAGTAATTCAACCCAGCAAAGAAGCCAAACACGACACCGCTAATAATCATCGTATGGAAATGAGCGACGAGGAAGAGACTGTTATGGACCTGGTAGTCGATACCTGGTACGGCTAACATGACACCTGTCATGCCGCCAAGAGTAAAGAGGAATACAAAGCCCATGAACCAGATCATTGGCGAATTGAACTTGATACGTCCGCGGAACATCGTGAATAGCCAATTGAATATTTTCACGCCTGTCGGGATACCAATGATCATGGTCATGATACCAAAGAAGGCGTTGACACTTGCCCCTGCACCCATTGTAAAGAAGTGATGCAGCCAAACGATAAAAGATAGAAAAGCGATTGCTGACATAGCCCATATCATCGACTTATAGCCAAATAGTCGTTTACGTGAGAAGGTGGCAACAACCTCAGAGAAGATGCCAAATGCAGGAAGGACAAGGATATAGACTTCAGGATGCCCCCATGCCCATATCAAATTGACGTACATCATCATATTACCACCACCATCAGCGGTGAAAAAGTGCATGCCCATCGTTCGATCCAAGTAAAGCAAGGTGAGTGTAGCGGTGAGGATAGGGAAAGCAAAAATGACCATAATCATCGAAATCAACACAGACCAAGAGAAAACGGGCATTTTCATTAATGTCATACCCGGTGCACGCATTTTAAGAATAGTGACGATAAAGTTAATTCCCGAAAGTAAGCTACCGATACCCGATAACTGCAAGCTCCAGATCCAATAGTCAACGCCCACCCCGGGACTGTATTGGCTGCCGGACAATGGAGGATACGCCAACCAGCCAGCTGCTGAAAATTCACCTAGCACCATTGGAAGATTGATAATGATCATTCCCGCAAAGAACAGCCAAAAGCTGACGGAGTTAAGAAACGGAAATGCGACGTCACGTGCACCGATCTGTAGCGGAACGATAAGATTAATAATGCCAAACATTAATCCCATCGCAACGAAGAAAATCATAATTGTACCGTGGGCGGAAAAGACTTGTTGGAAGGTGTCGGCGGTAAACAAGCCGTTAGAATCTCCGACTGACAGTGCTTGCTGCAGGCGCATCATAATGACATCCGCAAAGCCACGGAGCATCATGACAGTGGCGACGATAATGTACATGATACCAATCTTTTTAGGGTCCAGGGAGGTAATCCACTCTTTCCAAAGCCATGTCCAACGTTTCAAGTACGTAATGAGCGCCACCAGGCCAAGCGCGCCAAGAGTCATGCCAATACCAGCGCCAAGGGTGACCATTTCTTGAGGTAACGCGTCAAAACTGAGCTTGCCTAAAATGTCTGCGAATAAATTCATTAGTGTGCTTCCATCTCCATATGATTCATGTGATCCATCTCGCTCATATCATGAGCTGGAATTTCTGCTTTTTGTGTTTCGGGCATCATATATTTCATTAATATCGTATCATATAGTCCGTCGACGCTCGAGGCGTACAAGGTAACGGGATTGTTCCTGCTTTGAGCTGCAAGGACGCTGTATTCGTTGGCCGTAAGGGAGCGAGGTGATGTTTTGACCTCTGCTATCCATGTGTCAAAATCCGCTCTGCTGGTCGCTCGGGCGGTGAATTTCATGCCCGAGAATCCTTCGCCACTGATATTGGCGGACGATCCTTTATAGTCGCCGGTTTCGGTCGCATTCAAATGCAGCTTTGTTGTCATGCCGGCCATTGCATAAATTTGTCCGCTTAGCTGCGGTATCCAAAATGAATTCATAGGTGCATCAGCGGTAATTACAAAGTTCACTGGCGTATCGACAGGAAACTGCACCAGATTAACGGTGGCAATATTTTGTTCAGGGTAGATAAACAACCATTTCCAGTCAAGCGCAATCACCTGTACAGTAATAGGTTTGACATTCGAGGCAAGCGGCTTGTGCGGGTCAAGGTCATGCGTGCTGGTCCAGGTAACGACGGATAGAATCGTGATGAGAATAATCGGAACTCCCCACCAGATGATTTCTGCTAGCTTATTGCCACTGACGTTGGGTGTGTATTTTGCCGTGGTGTTACTTTCGCGGTAGCGCCAGGCGATGAAAATAGCTAAGACGAAAACCGGTAGGACAATAATGAAGCCAAGAAGGGTGGTGAAGACTAGCAAATCGTACTCTTTTAGTGCGATCAGTCCCTTTGGGTTTAGAATGTCGATGTGGAGCGTACTGACATACCAACTGCTAGCAGCGACGAATGCAATGAACAGGAACACTATGAGAATAGTGCGAATCGTAGTTTTCATAGGTTTTTGCTTTCGCATTGTGCATTTATTTTACCACAAGCGCCATAGAGATCGCAGTTAATACATCCAATTTATCTGGAGCAAAACTTAAGTGTAGGTATATAATTAAATGAGAAATTGAGGGTAGCTCAATCGCACCTACTCGGATGAGTGTGACAATTGTATCGTCCAAGGAGATGACTATGTTCGCTGATGTGTTAGGAATAATATTTTGGACGTCAGTTAAGGCAGCGGTTTGCCTTTCTGCCTTTTGCTTGCCGTTGGCATTACTGATGATTGCCCGGCGTATCTCCAAAGAGGCTAAACAGTCTATCAGGGCGCGGGCGGCAGTGGTCGCGAATATCCTGCTTGCAGCGGGGTATGGCTGCCTACTATTG
>JAQGGY010000037.1 GCA_028289095.1 Candidatus Saccharimonadota bacterium | reverse complement strand
GGTGTCAATGGCGCCCTTTCGGGCTACCTCATTGGCAAGACTTCCGCGACTGAGTACGCACAATTGAAAGAGGCAACGCACGGTATCCTCAACTAGGTGAGTAAATGGGGCGGTGGCACAGTGTGCCGCCGCCCCTACTTAATACCCCGATAATATAGACAATATAATCCAAAAATGATATAATAGCCATACCATGTCTGAACGTGAGCCTAAACTATATCCTGAGATGGAAACTGAGATAGATTCTGAGCTAGAAGCTGAACCTAAACTAGATTCTGCGCTGGAGGTTATCCATTACTCCGAGTGGGGCGAAATGCCGCGCGCTACTTTTGCGTTCCCAGAAAAATTTACCGAAGAATCGTACAGGTACGAGGATGTATTTATCAATGAGTTGCTCATCGAGCATCAGCCCTACGAACTGAACGTAAATTCACCTACTCCACTAGATCCATTCCACTTAAAAGTGAACCGAGCAGGCTATTACACCTCGGCCGAAGTATATATGGAGAATCGCCTTATGGTCGCCTCTGACGCAATTGGCCTAGCAGAGCATCACAGTGATATTATTCGAAACGAGATTCATCACGAGCATTTTCTTCGAAGCAACCGAAATAATGAAGCCATACGTCACATTCGCATGTCTGTTGATTCTACTCAACCAGTGGACCCAGTAACGGCACAACTCGTTCTGAAAGCTCGCGCGGGTATGCTTACGCTAGAGGAGGCAGCATATCTGTTGGCTGCGTTCCCTCCTAGCGTGGATGAAGAAGACTACGGTATTGAATTTATAAAATATACCGGACCTTTGATGGATTTGGTTGAAGAGCCAGTAGGCCCCGTGGAGCGTAATGGTAACAGAGCTGTCGCTCTCACGCGATTTGACGTTGCGCACCATAAGTTCCTGAACGCGCTGGATAGTATTAATCAGTCTTCGTCGGGTGTTTACATAGATGCAAGTACGGCTCAGCCTCAGCGTCCAAGAAAAAGTGACGGATCTGGGATAGACAACATCCTAACTACAAAAGGCAAGGATGCGGATGTATATGTGTACGGCAGCAAGAGTGAACCTGTACATATTGAGGCTGTTGGGCGCTATAGCTATTATGTTCCCGGCGTAACCGACCAGGCTCTTAAAAAAGTCAGACCGACAGTAGCAAAGATTAATGGCAAGCCGGTGGCAATGTATGATATTGCACTGTCGAAATATGTGCGCATTGCGCGACCCGATCGTGACAATCGCGCCGCTTAAATGTGCAGTTGATCTCGAATTGCTTCGGCAACCACCTCGATAGGTTGCGAGGCTGAAATAATAGGTAGATGATACGTTTCGGCGATGGCTAGATAGCCATCGTGTATACGTTGCTGAAAGTCAGTGCCTTTTGATTCGAAGGTGTCAGGTTTATCTAGTGCGCCACGTTCAGATATACGATCCTTTGAGGTGGCGAGATCATCAAGGCTTAGGATGAAACCGTAATCGGGATTCATGTAGGCTTGTTCGGTAAATGTGGCTGTGATAGCGGTGATGATAGATTCACTCACTCCCTCTCCATGCCCCTGATAGACTAACGTTGACCAGTAATTACGGGTTGCGATCACCCATGTACCCGCTTCAAGTGCGGGTTTTATCCGATCGTGCCATAGTTCATGCCGGTTTGCAGTAAACAATAATATGTTTGTCATGGGTGTACGCGGTAGCGTGCCGTCGACAATGACCGAGCGGATCGCTTCGGCAACTGGTGAGCCGCCAGGTTCTTTGAGGTGTATAACGTTTATATCTTGTGATTCAAGATGTTTTTGTAGCATGTCAGCTTGTGTAGTTTTGCCGGTACCATCGCCACCTTCGATAACAATGTATTTGCCGGTCGGCATTATTTGATTCCTTTTGGAAGTCCTTTAATGACGGGTGGGGCTTTACGTTTGTCTTTGTAAGCGCGTGGTAGCATTTGTTCTGGTGACCAGTTAGCAATTAATTCTTCTAGGTTATCTGTGTTTTGGTACTTGCCGCTCATACCGTTGCGGCCATCACTGTAGTCGCCTTCGACTGGACCGGTTTTGTGGAAGATTAACTGTCCAACACGTTCGCCTACAGGTAAAACGACAGATTCGTGCATGTTCAAGTTATAGATTTCTAGCGTAATGCGGTTGATGTAACCTGGATCAATCCAACCAGCATCAAAGCAGACTGCTACGCCGTTACGTCCCCAGCTGCTGCGGGATTTTACTTCGCTGGCGCCACCGTGTGGACGAATGCCAACAAATTCGTGGGTGTGCGCCAAAATGCGCTCACCAGGCCGTAATACGATAATTGGGTGATCTTCGGGTATGTTTTCAAATAATTTATAGCCGTATTTGTCGCACCATTGTTGGTGCGGCATGGCTTCGAGCGGGCCTTTGAAATAGCGGTCGACATCACCCTTGTCAAAAGGATTATATACCTTGGCGTCTTCTTGATATTCCTGCTTGTAAAAATAATGGCCAAGCGTAAAGTCCAGGCTGGCTTCGCTGACATGTGCTTCATTAAATGGAACAGATACGATTGTACCGTCTTTGATTGCTGCTTTGATCTCGGTGTTGCTATAAACGCTCATGACTCACTCTTCCCTACGTAATTAATGCCGTGCACTGCCGACTGCACTACCCGGCTAGAAACCTCTCAAAATTTCTTATCTATTCAATTGTAAACCATTTGTGGCTATTCAGCGTCCTACTTTTAATATTTATTAATTTTTACGCAAAGTGCGCCAGGGTTTGCTACTATAGGATTAGTATGAAATGTATAGTAGTCGCCTATGATAACAGCCGCGTAATTGGCGGTAATAATACCATTCCATGGCAGGGGCATATGCCCGCGGATATGCGCCATTTCAAAGAGTTGACCATGGGCAAAACGGTCATTATGGGGCGCAAGACATTAGAATCTATCGGACGGCCGCTTCCATATCGCCAAAACATCGTTTTGACACATCAGGATATCGAATACGAGGGCGTTGCCGTCGTTCACAGTTTAGCGCATGCTTATGCCAAAGCCGAAGCCGATATTGCCATTATTGGCGGTGCCGAGGTATACGGAATGGCCCTAGAGGATGCTGATGTTATTTATGCGACCGAAATTGATACAGTCAGCCAGGGCGACGTTCGTTTTCCGAAGCTGCCAATCGCGTGGGTAGAGACGTCGCGCGAACATCATTCAGCAGATAGCGATAATAAATACGATTACTCGTTTGTGACATATAAAAAGCAGAAATAACAAATAGTCTTAAAATTAATATGGGGTGGCGCTAGTAGGCGCCACCCCATTTGGGTCGAGTATTTTTATTTAGACGGCAATTGGCGCTGCGATAGGTTCGTCCGGATCATAATCGAGTAGCTTAAAATCTTCGAATTTAAATGCAAAGATATCAGTTACTTCGGGATTGATCCATAGTGTCGGCAGCTTTTTCGGAGTACGACTTAGCTGCTCAGCAACCTGATCTGCATGATTCGTGTAAATATGCATATCACCAAACGTATGTGTAAATACGCCAGGTTTTAGGCCACTTACCTGTGCCATCATCATGATGAGTAATGAATACGATGCGATATTAAACGGGACGCCTAAAAACAGGTCTGCACTGCGCTGATATAGTTGGCAGTCCAATTTGCCGCCGTTTACATAGAACTGAAACATCGTATGACACGGCGGCAAGCCTGCGATCGCCATTTCGTCGATATCAGCAACATTCCAGGCACTCACAATGTTACGCCGAGAATCTGGCGTACTCTTGATCATGTCGGCGGCGCGCTGAATCTGGTCGATTTCACCACCCTTGCCGTCTGGCCAATGACGCCATTGATAGCCATAGACCGGCCCCAGTTCGCCGTATTTAGCGGCAAACTCGTCGTCGGTTTTTATCTGCTCGACAAACTTGGCTATGCCATCCTTCCATTCCTGCGAGCTACTATGTGGCACTGGCTGGCCGGTTGACTGCAGATATGCTTTGTATGGCCACTCGTTCCAGATTCTGACATTGTTATCAACAAGGTATTTGATATTGCTGCTACCCTGTAAAAACCATAGCAATTCATGCAAGACGCTGTTAAAAGCCAGTTTTTTGGTCGTCGTCGCCGGGAAGCCTTCGCTTAAATCAAACTTCATTTGATAGCCAAAAAGGCTTTTTGTTCCGGTGCCTGTTCGATCGGTGCGCTGATTGCCGTTGGTTTGGACGTCCCGCAGTGCGTCAAGATATTGTTTCATTTTCGCCTCCAAATAAAAGGTAAACTCTAAATGTTCACCCACCCTGCAATTACTTTACAATACTTGGTAGCCGAATACTATTTGAAAAAACATTACCATAAGCACTTGATGTTTTAATGATTTCGTGGTATAATGTTGTCAAATAGTGTTAAATATTTCACAGTAATTAAAAGTTAATTGTGATTTAAGGATAAGTAATGAGTTTAGAACTAATTCATAGGGTTTCAGAAACAGAGCAGTATCATGATATCGAGCCGATTACCGACGAGGTGTTGCAAAAAGTTTTCGAAGTTCAACCTGATTTGACAGAGGATGACCTGGTATCAACACTGAGCGGATTACGCATGGCTGGACTCGGCTATGCCGAAGTAGAGCTTATTTACGAAGAGAATCGCATGCAAGCTGGTGCGCTCGAAAAACTTCACGATGACTATATTAAAAAGGTTCAGATGCATATACCTATTCCCGCAGAGGTGGAAGCGGAATTGGATGATGGTGTGTATGACGATATCCTTGACGAGCAAGCTGAAATTATGCGTAACAAGGCTAAAGAAAACGTTAGCAAATTTGAATTGCCCGATATGATTACGATTGAAGATGTTTCCCCTAACGAGGAAACACTACATCAGCATCAGCTCGATGTGTTAAATGCCGAGATACGGATGCAGCAGGACAAGCTAAACGCGGCAGAGCTGACAATTATAGAACTGCAAGCTCGTTTACGTGAGGCAGGACTTGATGATGGGCACGCGGATTCAGGCAATTTTGAGCAATTGGGTAATGAGATTGCTGTTAGTATCGGCAGCGCTGCCCTGCGCCACGCTGACGTGTAGCTAGGTGAATAATAAAAAACCGCTTCGTAAAAGAAGCGGTTTTTTTGATACATCGTCGGATTAGTTAACGACGTTTTCTACCTTGATACCAGGGCCTTGAGTGGTGCTGATGCTTGTTGATTTAACAAACGGACCCTTTAGGCTGGTTGGTTTTTGTGCTTGCAGGCTGTCAAAGAATGCTTTTGCATTACCAGCTAGCTTTTCAGCGCCAAATGATACTTTACCGATTGAAAGGTGGACGATAGCTTGTTTGTCGACACGGTATTCAACTTTACCGGCTTTTGCTTCGGTAACTGCCTTTGCTACATCAGTAGCGACGGTGCCAGATTTAGGGTTAGGCATTAAACCGCGTGGACCAAGCAAACGTGCGTACTTACCAAGTTTTGGCATGTACTGTGGAGTTGCGACAAGAATATCAAAGTTGATTTCTTCTTTTTCTAGTTGCTTAATGAACTCTTCATCACCAATAACGTCAGCGCCAGCTTTTTTAGCTGCAGCGTGTTCTGCGTCTGGCGCAAAAACAGCTACGCGAATTTTTTTACCAGTACCGTTTGGTAGGCTGACAGTCGTACGGATGTTTTGATCAGCCTGACGAGGATCAACGCCTAGACGAACGTGGACTTCAACGCTAGCGTCGAATTTTGATGGGTTCGTTTTAGTGGCGATTTCGAGTGCTTCAGCTAGGCTGTAAACTTTTGTAGCCTCAACGTGCTTTGCAACAGCTTGGTAGCTTTTACCACGGCGTTCGATGCGTGGGCGGACAACAGGCTTTGGACCTTTTTGCATGTGCGCTTCTGCTTCTTCTGATTGTGGAGTCGTGTCGCCAGCTTCTTTACGAGCTTCTTTTTCAGCTTTTTCTTCAGCTTCTGCAAGTGATTTCTCGCTGCGTTTGCCAGCTTTTGCTGTTTTCTTTTCTTCTACTGGAGCTTCCGCTTCTTCAACTGGAGACTCTGCTTCAATGGCAGCAGGTTCAGCAACTGAAGAGATCGCAGCTTCGATCTCTGCAATTGTGTTCTTGTCTGTTACTTCTAGCTTTAGCTTTTTAGCTTCTGCTAATAAATCGGCTTTTTTAGCCATAGGTGTTAACCCTTTCTGTGGTACAAGCGGCGGTAGCCTCCCAACATTGATTGATTTGTTACAAATATAGCACAGTTACCTCTTAGCGTCAAGGTGTGCAATTGTAAGACAATTGTTTTTATGTTATTATAATACTATTGACCTATCGTAGGTAAACGACCTGTTTTTCTAGGGTCACGAACATTAAGGTGGAAGTTATGACGGATAAAGTTCCAGCTACTAACGGATCTATCAAGTAACGATCCCTAGGGATCGAAGCGCTGATACACAACTTAAGGACACTAAATGACGGACGACAGTTTTGAAGTAGTACATCCTGAAGCTCGCGACACCAAGCCAATATCCAAAACGGATGCTGATTATTTACGCCTTGCCGAGAATTGGGGGATTTTTGCAACCTTCCTGTTTCTCGGTACATTGGTCATTGATTTAGGTTCGATCGATCAGTTGCTTATCTGGCTCGCACGAGCTGTTTTTGCGATTGGTGCGGCGGTGGCGTTTATTTTTGCAAGTCGTTTTGAAAAAAACGTCCGCGCTGCCCAAAAAGTGGCGAGTCAATCAGATTCGCTAGACTACCCCACTAATGGTTCCGATTCAGAAACCACATAATAGCCCGTACCTCCCGGTTGGCAACTCCATCGTAATGATGTCGATGTTGCCAGCTAGGGCGGACGGCTTTTTTCATACTCATTCATCCGGCAAAGATGTTTCGCACTACGTTGCGTATTTCAAGCTGAAGACCGTGACTCCGCTGCCGCCGGTGGATCAGCCAATCAATGGGCCGCTTCCGATTCCTGAGTTTAGGGATTACTGTGGCACTGCAAACGACTTGGCTGTTTTGCCGACGAATTACGATGTACCGGTTACGTACGTTCTCGTCGATCAAGACACCGTGCGTGCTGTTGCAAACCCGGGGCATTTTATCGCCCTGGGTGTTGTGACAGAATGGAGTCATAAATTTGATACGACGCCGTGTCCGATATTCATTGTCGATCAGCCACCGGCGCCGACTCTTTGTAATGGTCAGATTCAGCCACAAGCTGACACTAATCAGTACTTCTACGGCATGGACGACTACAACGCCTATATCATCGCAAAGGATGGTCACCTGTTCCAACAGGATATCATCACTTCATGGCCGATTTCATCGTTCATGAAGTTTGCGAAGAGCAGGAGCCTCCCGCTGAGGAGGAGAAGCCAGATGTAGTCACGCCTTCTGACGTACAGAATCAGCCCGCTACTGATGTCACTCCGGTGACTGATGTGCCTGCATCGGTAGTTGATGCGGCTTTGGTGACAGACGCCGATACGGATGCAGCGGCTACTGTTCCTTCAGGGGAACTGGCAAAAACTGGTCCGTGGTGGCTGGCGTTTGTTCTGACGGCAGCGGCAGCTCTTCTGGCGGCAGGTTTTGCCGCGATGCGGTATAGAAACTGTCTCCGGACGTTTAAAAAGTAAGTAACAGTCCATGAGGACACCTGATGCTATTATAGCGCCAGGTGTCCTCATGGCACACTTACATTCATAGCAGTTGCTGGTATTACGGGGTAATAGCAAAGTACTGATATGAATTAATTACACCTGGCATAAAAAATAACCGCACTGTATCGTGCGGTTATTTTTTATGAATGAGTATCGGCTTTAGCCTTCTACTTCGACGCCCATTGAGCGTGCAGAACCAGCGATAATTTTAACGCGGCCTTCAACGGTGATTGCGTTAAGCTGATCTTTTTTCATTTCAGCGATTTCTTCAAGCTGTGCGCGAGTGATCTTGCCAACTTTTTCAGAGTGCGGTTTAGCGCTTCCCTTTTTGATACCGATTTTTTCGCGGATGATATCGTCAACTGGTTGACCAAGTGACTTCCATGCGAATGTACGATCGTCGAATACTTGCATGTGAACGATGACGTCTTTGCCCATGTCGGCTTTAGTCGCGTCGTTAAATGGATTAATGAAATCCATCATGTTCAGACCCCATTGACCTAATGTTGAACCAACTGGAGGACCTGCGGTCGCACGGCCAGCGGGGATACGGAGTTTTAGATTACCGATTATTTTTTTTGCCATAATAATTTAATTCCTAATTTAGTTTTACTGCGTTGTAGAAGCATCGCGAGTAGCGTAACTGATATAGTATAGCAGATACGTAAACATGTTTCAAGGGGCTGATGAATGGATGTGAGTTACCCCGGAGCCGAAACTCCGGGGCGTAAAGCTCACTTCCAGTAGGTGCTTATGCAGCGCACAGGGTCCATCTGATCATTGTAACCCAAATTCAGGGCGGCAACGCGTTCTTCTGGGCTGCCGTGCGGATCTTTTCCACCCGGCTTGGCGTCACCAACTGCCGCCATTGCTGCTACTGCTTCTTCAAAATCGGTTCCTTCAAGGAGGCCGTTGTAATACGCGGTCGCAGCCCATACGCCGGCAAAACAATCTGCAAGCAGTTCCTTGTTTTTACCTGTTACAGGCGGGATGTTTGCCCCTCTTGCTTTTTCCTGCACCTCGAGCTCATGCTTGACATGGTGGCCAAATTCGTGAGCTGTAACAATAGCAGCTGCGAAATCACCGGCTTGCTGGCTTTGCCTGCCTAAGACGTCACCGTTCCACATTTTTTGGAATGTGGTCGCAGGCAACCAGATAGAGCCACTGCCACTGTCGTCAAATGGGCAGTAATATGCATTAGGTGTGGTGTCAGTTACAACTTCGGGCGCACCTTTTTGGTCGGTACATACTGATTGCCATTTTTCCCCCGGCAGTACCACTGAATACGTGACCTGGGGCTCGGCGTAGCCATTTTCTACAAACCAAGGCACCCATGCATCATCGAGATTCTTTACTACCGCTTTTAGATAGCTTTCGACTGTGTAGGTATCGCTATTGCCGGTGACTTGGCTGCCGGGTGGCACCGCACCTTGCTGAAGGTATTCGCCTGGTTCTACTCGCGGTAGATCCGGGGTCTCATCGACAGGCTCTTTTGGTAACGGATCCGTTTGATCTGTCACGACCGGATCAGGATCCGGCACTGGTGGATCATTGCGAGTCGGTGTGGCTGTTGAGCTGCACGCTACGAGCGCTAATGTGAACAGTACTACGAGAAAAGCAAGGACACGCGAATGTAAACCTGGTTTTGCTTGCACTTTTTACCTCACTGGAAGTGGGACTTAATGCTTCGAATGAAAACATTACAAGCTCAAGCATACAGATAAGTTGTAATTTATGCAATAACTGTGTGTAATAACAGAAAAATAATGTGGATTAATGAATGACGCGTTGCATGATGTATCGCCCGAATGAGCGCAGAAATGCTTCTTCGGCTTCGCAGAGTGGTAGTTTATCACTATCGTCCGTACGCCGTTCATTCAGTTGCTTGCGGCGATAATTTATGCTTTGTATACGGGCGATTAGCGCGGTGTAATGATGGAGTTCCAAGGTGGGGCTGGTTTCTGGCTGTGGTAATGCAGGTATTAATTCGCCACGACTTGGGCCGGTACGATTAATCGGGACGGGCACGTGCGTTCGATGGGCGGGTTCAACTAAGTAGGCGAGCCCGTACGGCCGGCTTTCATCGTCATGAATGAACCCGGCTGCTTTTGGGACGAAATCTATATTATGTTGATCGATGATGTGTGTGGCGTTTCTGATAATACCTGTACTATTACGTATACCGTGCAGCAAATGGCCACCTGGTAATGTAAATAACTCGCCACTATTTTTATTTGGCGTCATTAAAATGCACAATGGTGTCTGATGCATACTTGGTTCGCTTTGTGGTGCTTGTTGTCGCGTGCGCAGATGGTCATTGGTCGGTTGTAATATGCGCAGATGATTGTTATTTGGCTGTAACATTATAATCCCCTATTTTAATGCAAAAAAAACACCTCCCGGAGGAGGTGTTGAAGTAACTAAACTTTAGTAACTTGCAGCGCGTCCAGCTCGACTGGAGTGTCGCGGCCAAACATGCTGACCATAACTTTGATCTTGCCCTTTTGAGTGTCAATCTCGCTAATTGCGCCATCGAAGCCTTTGAATGGTCCGTCGGTGATGCTGACCACTTCGCCTTCTTTGAAGTCGATCTGGTGCTTTGGATCTTCAACGCCCATGCGTTTTTTGATCTTTGCAATTTCGCTATCATAGACTGGTGTCGGTGTCGTATCCGTACCGACAAATCCGGTAACACCAGGCGTGTTACGGACGATATACCAGGTTTCGTCGGTTAGTTTCATTTCAACCAGTGCGTAGCCCTGGAAGATTTTCTTTTCGACGACTTTACGTTTGCCGTTCTTGATTTCAATTTGCTTTTCCTTTGGAACCATTACGTCGAAAATCTTGTCAGCCATGTCGACTGCATTGATTCGTTGGCGGATGCTATCAGCAACTTTTTCTTCGTAGCCGCTATAAGTGTGGATTGCGTACCATTGGCGGGTACTGTCGTATCGGTTTGTTGACATAAATGTTTCCTTTTAACCTAGTATTAATTCAAATAAATATTTAAATAATGCGTCTAATAATAAAATCAAGACGACAAAAAATAATGTAAACGCAAGTAATGCAGCGGTCAGGCTCCAGGTTGCTTTACGATTTGGCCATGTGACTTGCTGTAATTCGTACCAAGCACCTTTAAAGTAGATGCCAAGTGCAACAAATGGTGCAGCAATGCTTTTAATTGGATTCTTTTTGTTAGATTGCTTTTTTTCTTTGACGACAGATGGTTTTTCTGCCTTGGCCGGTGCTTTCTTTGCGGCCACTTTTTCAGTGTCACGCGCAGTAATACGGGTCACTTTTGTTTGACTCGTTGCTTGCTTTGCTGCTGGTTTTTTCGCCTTTGTTGCCAAAGTGGTTGCTCTCCCAAATTAAATAGCCTGCTCACTGGCAGACTGTCAAGTACCACTATAGCTTGCTACCCTCTTGACGTCAAGCGTGATAGGATAGTGATATCGTGATTATAGTTATATACAGCATCCTAACTACCCTATTAGGCGCGCTACTGATTACATTTGGTATTCGATTAGAGCGCGCACTGCAACAGTTCCGAATCAAAAAACAATATACATCAGCAATCGAAGCTCCAAGTGTCACAGTGTGTGTTCCGGCCCGTAATGAAACACATGCCATGACCCAGTGCTTAGAGCGTGTGCTAAATAGCGACTATAAAAAATTAGAAATTATCGTTTTTGATGACGAGTCCGCAGATGATACATCTGTTCTGATTAACTCATTTGCTCATGCGGGGGTACGATTTGTCCCAGGCGCCAACCTACCCGAAGGATGGTTGGGCAAAAATCACGCATTAGAAGTATTAGCCCAAGAAGCAAGCGGCACCTACGTACTGTTTCTGGATGTCGATACGCATATTGAACCGACAACAATCAGTAGGTTGGTCGGCTATACGATGACTGAAAACCTAGAAATGGTATCTGTCATTCCGGGTCGGAATGATGCATGGCGGCCGGGCGTGTTATTCGGACATTTGCGATATTACTGGGAGCTGATTACATCACGCGAATATTCACCCGCCACATCCAGTTCACTTTGGATGATCAAACGACACACGTTAATCGATATTATTGGTGGTTTTAGTCCACATAAAGCTGAAGTCGAGCCAGAGGCGCATTTAGCGGCAATAATTGGTACAAAAGCCTATCACTGCCTGGTTGGTAGCGAGGATCTGGGCATTAGTTACGAAAAAAAGTGGACATCCCAGTGTGAAACCAGTATTCGATTGTCGTATCCGATGGTTGGCGGTACGAAAAAAATGGGCGCATATGGGTTGCTTATACTAACATTGCTCAACCTACCTACGTTATTAATCATCAGTGGATTATTTGTCAGCTGGACGCCGTTTCACGGCCTAGCAGTGTTGTATTTGGTGTTATTTTCCTTATTGTATTGCCGTTATACGTATGTCGTTTGGCGCCGTAACTGGTGGCTTGGCGCGGTGGTCTGGCCGTATGCTATCGCACAGGAGCTCGTCTTGTTCATTCGCAGTGTCCGTGGGTATGCCAAAGGCACAATCACCTGGAAAGGTCGCCCCGTTACTTCCCCGCAACAGGCACGACTTATGCATCCAGCGCAGTATATCAAGTAAGAATTATTCATACTGAATTTATACCCCATGGCTATGGGTGGCGTTTAACGGGGCTGCCCCAGAATTATTTTATGTAACCATAAAAAATTCATGGGGCGGATTGAACGACAGGACCCGTGAGCAAGACAAGATCCAGGTTATTTAATCTTAGATTTCATATCAAAGCTAAAACTTGAGCCATGGTTTAATCGGCTGGTTAGATTTATGCTGGTACCAAGCTTTTTAGCTAGCTTGACGGCAACGTACAGCCCTAGTCCTGTGCCGCCCGTTTCACGCGTGCGGTAATCTTCAGATCGATAGAATTTTTTAAAGACTTTTGCTTGGTCAGCTTTGCTAATGCCAATACCAGTATCCTTGACTTCGAATGTAATGATATCGTCTTTACGATGGGCGCGCAATGTTACGCTACCCCCTTTAGTGTATTTAATCGAATTAGTGACAAAGTTTTGCAGTAGTTCGTGCAGATAAAGACGACTTGCCATGATGTTACCTAAGTGCGATCCGGCGTCTAGGTTAAACTGAAGACCCTTTTTGGCTGCCTGTGGCGAATATTCGCCGAACAAATCGTTCACCATGGCCTTGACGTCAATTTCCTCTTCCTCGTCAGCGACGCCGCGTTCAGCGCGCGATAGTGTGCTTAGATCGTTGACCATCTTTGCTAGAAAAACGACTTGGTCGTGTGCAGTAGTGACGGCGTCCTGTAATATCTTTTTAGCGATATTCGGACGATCCATCATTAATTGTACGTTACTGATCGTACCCTCGGCGATTGTAATCGGAGTGCGCAGTTCGTGGCTAACGACACTAATAAATTCATCACGCTCTTCTTCCAGGCTTTTTGCTTTGGTAATGTCGCGCAAAATGAGGATATATCCATCCTGTGAATCAGCATGCTTAGAGACACTGTAACTGCTACGAATTGGCGAATACGTTACTTCTAGGCGAATCGTTTCATCGGCAACATTCATCGTCACGTCATCGCGAACCACGACACCGCGAGACTTTTGTAAATTATCTAATAACTTAACTTGTGTGTTATCTGCGTCGACGAGTGTTAATATTTCGTCGATGTTTTTACCGTCTAGCCCTGTATTTGTATCAAGCAAGTTCAAGCAGGCGGCGTTGTACACGCGGATAATACCATTTTCGTCAGTGCTTAATACTGCATCAGCTAGGTTATTGACGATCGTCAGGATACGATCACGTTCAAGCGTTTCTTGGGCTTTGCTGCGCGTCAGTTCCTCGCTATCGACTTCCATGGCTTGGCTAATCGAAATAGCGGTGACGCCAACGATTAGTATTGCCAATGCTGTCAAAATGTCCGTAAAAATAATACTACTGCTATAACTGTGTAGGACGGCGTCGGCTGCAGCAGTCGCAACTAAAACGACGATGCTTAAACGCAATCCATCGCGACCAAAATAGGCGTAGGTGGCCGAAAACAAAATAATCCAGCCTGCAATAAACGGGTTAGCAAATCCTGAAACGAATAATATATATAGGACGGCAAGCACATGAAAAATGATGAGTGCGACAGCGTTGATGGTTCTACTTATCGATGTGTACAAGAAATGAAAAGTTGCCATAACTATCCATGGAATCATGATGCCAAAAAAGACCGCATCACTGACGTAATGGGAAGTGTTTGCGACGCCGTACTGTATGAACAGCCCGTAGAACGTCAATGCTACAGGCATGATCAAACTGGCAAAACGGATGATTTGCGCGGTTTTTTCGTTAATCTTTACCCCACCTTGGTACATATTAGGCCTAATTATACTGTACCGTAA
>JAQGGY010000009.1 GCA_028289095.1 Candidatus Saccharimonadota bacterium | reverse complement strand
AGGAGTCGTATTTTCTGCTGACCAAAGTGCTAACGTGCTTGTTGTGGTAGTATTGCTGATTGCCAGCCTGGCTTCACTGGCACTTCGCTGGGTATATATACTACGCGCTCCTGTGTTAAGTCAGATGTTTGCATATTCTTATGTAATATATTTTGTGGCGGCGTTATTGATAACGGTGCTTATTAGTAGTGGATGGGTAGCAACTGCAACGGGCGTTGGTGTTATGTTGTTCCTATTAGCATCGTACGTTGAACGTCAGCCATGGATACAAGTGGTTGCTAGTATATTAACTGTCGCGACACTTGCGATCGTTGCATCTATTATCGCGTTACCACAGCAGTGGGTTGCATTATTTACCTTTGGTATTGCGGCCGCATTATTCTATGTAGCTACAGGTCTGCATTTTGCCTACAAACAGCAGGATCGACAGCTCGTCATGACGTCGACAGCCCAAGTCACACTTTTCTTGATTATTTTTGCCGGTGCGACCGGACACTACGTGGCGATACTGACGTCGTTCATCATTTTGCTAGTGTGGGCGGTGACGTCACTCGCGATTCGATGGTGGTGCCGCGACCGCTCATTGCCGTACAGCCAGTTATTCCTGGCGTCATATCCCGTTTATTATTTCGGCACACTATTATTACTGTCGTCATTGTCTACGTTATGGAGTGTCCTGGCTTTTACTGTCGGTGTAATCATTTGTTGGGTGGCATCATACGCCGAGCGTTCACCAGGAATTATCATCGCTGGTAATGCTTTCCTTGTCGTCGCGCTATCCATATTCTGGTGGTGGATGGACTTTGACGGTACATGGATGATTCTGGGGATTACATGGATTCTTGCAGCCGTGTTCTATTTTGGACATTGGATTCTAAAAGGTCTAGGGGATGACTGGCGCAGCAACGTGTTGCTGTGGTCAACCTGGATAGTACTCGTTGGCGGATCATTTATACAGTTCTTCATTCCGTCGCAAACAGTTGCCGTTGGTGCGACGCTGATTGCTCTTGCGTTAACACTCGCCGTCGAAGGCCGCCGGACGCAACAGTATGGCATGATCGAAACGGCCGTATATGTGACAACATTTGGTATGCAGCGTATCGCTGAGCAATTATGGCCGGAACTAAACTTTGTCGTATATGCGCACTGGTGGGCGATTGTCCTTGCGCTAGTAGCAATGATGCGTCAATTATATCGGCGTGAACGGCTGATTGTTGCGATGGGTTTTGTCACACTTTCATCTGGCCTGTACGCATTGATGAACGGTGGTAATTACCAGTTACTATTCTTGATTGAACATCTTGCACTATTAGTAGTAGGCGCGTTACTATCGAAAAGTTGGGCAATATGGTGGGGGATTAGCGCGTCTGCGCTTGCCGTACTGTATTTCCTGCGAAACTATACCTTCCTGCTGCTCGGTTTCTTAGGCTTACTACTAATCGCTATTGTGGTGTGGCGATTGATGCGCAATAGTTCGGTCGTTAAATAAACCAAGGTTAAATACAGTATTTTCTAAAGATGCTGGAATAGTGACAGAGCGGGGAATCTTGCGTATATTTGATGTATGGACTATGTAATTCGTAGAGCAAACATATCAGATGCTGAAGTGCTGTATAGTATTTCTTTGCGCTCGCATGCGACTAGTTATTATGAAAATTTGGTTTCCGATGCGCAAAAACAAAATTTTTACGATTACTATAAATGGTCAGCGGAACGCGAATCTCAGTTTTCGGCGGTAATGGCCCGAAAGATCGTACACCCCGCGTGGCATGTAGCGGTGGCCGTACAAGGCGAGGGCATTATAGGATACGTCATTGCTCATTCAAAAATTGAAGGCAAACTAATGATACGAGGATTATTTGTTGATCCCTCCAAGCAATCTGCGGGCGTTGGGACGGCATTGTTCGAACGCTCATTATCCTGGGTAAAATCTGGCGACAGTGCAGAATTGACAGTCGTTGAGGGAAATGTGATTGCGCGCAGTCTGTACGAAAAATATCGCTTTGAAGTTATTGGTGAATACGAGGAAGATTTTTTCGGTGCAAAACAGGTGATCATGCAACGCCCTGCTAATTGACAAAACGTAAGAAGTATGCTAGGATAAATAATATGCAATCAATGGAAAAACAGACTCCATCACAAGCGCTTTCAGAGCAGTATAACCAGTTGCTCGAACTTGAGCCAAAATTTATAACAAACTACGTTCCTGCGAACGCAGTAAGTGAAAAGAAAGCCTTTATTACTGGAGCTGTCCATAACCCAAATCATGTCTATGACAAACTTAATGCTATCGATTTCCATCAACGATACGCAGTACTTGATTTGCAAGGGCAGGAGATATTGGGTAATCCTGATTTGAATCCAAAATTCACAACCGTATATGCCGAGTTTATTACTGGCTACAAGGATAAGACGCGTTTGATGGAACTGGCAGCTCTTTATAAGCAGACGGAAGACCCTGAGTCCAAAGCGCGATTAAAAGATGAATACATGCAACTGAACATTGACCTGTATGGTGCGCCGATTGAGTCGACGTATCGATCTTTACTTCATGAAAAGCTTACGGTCATTGATGGTAAAAACCTGACTGGCGCTGCAGAGCAAATTCGCAATGAGCTTTTTGAAATGGTGGATTTTAATAAGAATGCTGAAGTTCCCGAGCGCTTTAAGCCTTCTGAGAAGACAGTGTCATGGATGCACGAGGTTGTTGAAAGCCTTTATGGCGACATGCTTGCACGTGTGCCCGATCAAGAAAGCTTCGACGTTAATGAAGTAAAAGCTATTTTTGAAGATATAATTGCGAATGAATTTGGCGAGTCTGCCGATGGTTGGCGAGTTGATGTAGAGCCTGCAAAATCAATTAACGTCAAGACGACTGAAAAGCGTATCGTTATTCCAGAGGACCGTGAGGATATTAAGCGTGAAGCATTAAATGGACTTGTAGTTCATGAACTAGGAGTACATATGCTCCGCTCGATTACCGGTGGTGAAACAAATCTAGATCCGTTACGTAATGGCTTGAATGAGTACTATGATAGCGAAGAAGGTTTGGGTGTTGTCATGGAACAGGCATTCAAGGGTAAATTCAAGGAAAGTGGTATCGAACATTACATTACGGCCGGTCTTGCGTACTTCGACAACAAGGATTTTCGTGATGCTTACGAAGTAAAGTGGCGTCTTTCTGCCTTAAGTAAAGTAAACGATACGGGCGAAATAGATGAAGAATCGCTAGTAAGTGTTAAAAACACCGCTTATGCTGGAGTTATGCGTAGCATGCGCGGCACGGATGAACTGCCTTGGTTTAAAGATCTTGCATATTACAACGGTGCGGTAGGTACATGGCGACACTTGGAGCAAATTCGAGGCGACGATTTGAAGTTTATGTTTATACTGATGGGTAAGGCTAATGCCGCAAATAGCAATCATGAACGGATATTGCTTGAGACTGCGGACGTCGCCTAAGTGGAAGTCGGAATGATGAGAATCACAGCGACACTTGTATACAAAGACTTAACTGCTCGTGGCATTGATGTGCAGCATGTTAGTCTTGGGAAAAACAGCTTTTTTATCTATACTTACCGCGACAAATTACGCACCATGTGTGGAGTGAGTACGGATCTTTCATCATTCACCTCGAAAATTATATGTGATAACAAAGGTATTACTATGACGATCGCGGATAAGCTTGGAATAAAAATACCTGCGACTGCGGTATATACGAATGACGAAGCTGCCTCAGACTTTATTCGCAAGTACGGCACGATTGTTGTCAAACCGGTTGATGGTGCGCATGGCAATGGCGTGACGATTAATGTGACGACTGTTGAATTGTTGGACGAGGCCATATCGCGAGCGCGCCGAAACAGTGCTAGCGGTGGCATTATCCTGCAACAACAAGTTACGGGAAGTGATTTTAGGCTGCTCGTCATTGGAGGTGAAGTCGTTGCTGTAAGTGAACGTGTTGCCGCAAGTGTTATGGGTGACGGCGTTCATACCTATAAAGAATTAATAGGTATAGAAAATGACCGAAATGTAAAACGAGGTGAAAACTACGAAAAGGCATTAAATTACATAGACGTCGAAGCAGCGCAGCTCTTCTTGGCAGATCGTATCAATGACATTCCAGATGAGGGCGAGGTAGCTGTAGTTGTTGGTACGGCAAATATGGGAACTGGCGGCACGGCAATCAATAGGACAGGTGAAATGCCATCAGCGATGATTGCGCAGGCCGAACAGATCGTAAAAGAAATTGGCGCGTTTAGTTGTGGTGTTGATTTTATGTACGAAAAGGATAGTGACGAATGGTTCCTCATAGAACTTAACGGATCGCCAAGCTTTGGCCTGCACCACTTACCATCAGAGGGCGAATCGGTAAATGTGACAAAGATATTCGTCGATAAACTACTAAATGCGTATGATCAGGAAGCATTGACAATTAATAGCGAAAGTGATACAATATAGTAATGAATAATACAGTTTATGGTGGCTTTGAGCACGTCACAATCAAGGCGCTTGGCATAGAGGATACTATCGCCAAAATCGACACTGGCGCCTATTCGGGGGCGTTGCACTGTTCACACATCAAAACCGTCGTACGTAAATCAGATGGCAAGCGGGTGTTACAATTTATCCCCTCGGATAATCACGCGCACTTAACAGAGATAGAGGACTATCAAGTGACGAATGTTCGTAGTTCCACTGGCCATAGAGTGAAGCGTTATTTGTTCACAACTGATATTATGATCAAAGGCGTAACCTATCCGATCACTATTGGATTATCAAATAGATCGGATATGCAGTATGAAGTGCTCATCGGCAGACGATTCCTACGCGAGCACGGCATTATAGTGGATGTGCGCATCAATGAAGAACTAGATAACGACAGTAACGGAAATGGAAAATCATGAAAATAGCAATCTTATCAAACGGTCCAGGTAATTATTCTACAAAACGTCTCAAAGAAGAGGCTATTAAGCGCGGACACGAAGTGACGATTATTAAGTATCGTGATTGCTATGCGTCAATCGAGCAGAACAACCCGACTGTTAGTTATAAAGGCGAAGATCTGACAAAGTTCGATGCAATTATTCCACGTATCGCCGCAAACATGACTAGGTACGGTACGGCGATTTTACGCCAGCTAGAGATGCAAGGTATTTATAGCACGTCTAGCTCGATCGCGATCAGCCGTTCACGCGACAAGCTGCGAAGTATGCAGCTAATGGCGAAAGCAGGAATCGGTATTCCAAAGACAGTCGTGTCGCGTAATACGACAGACATCGATGACTTACTAGAGCAACTTGGCGGTATGCCAGTGATTATCAAGCTTGCACGCGGAACGCATGGCAATGGCGTCGTTTTAGCGGAAACTAAAAAAGCGGCAAAATCAGTACTGCAGGCATTTTACCTGACTAACGATGATGGTACGAACATTCTATTGCAAGAATTTGTGAAAGAATCAGCCGGTACGGATATACGTGCATTTGTTGTTGGTAGCCGTGTTGTAGCAAGCATGAAGCGTCAAAGTCTTGATGATGATTTTCGCTCTAACTTGCATAAGGGTGGCGAAGGTACGACTATCAAATTGACCGAAGAAGAGCGAAAAATGGCGATTAAGGCGGCAAAGGCAATGGGACTTAATATTGCTGGTGTCGATATGATGCGCAGTGACCGTGGACCATTAATTCTGGAAGTCAACGCGAGCCCCGGATTTGGTATCGAAAAAGTTACTGGCCGTGACGTTGCAAGCGCAATTATTGAATATGTTGAAATGAACGCGAAACGTCGCAACAAAAAAGACAAAGTCGGCGCGTAGATAGCGTTTATCCTTAACAGTGCTATAATATGCCTATGGTACGACAGGGCAATATAGTATGAGCCTTCGCAAAGAGCGACTTTCATGGATTTTTATTGGGGCCTTATTGGCTGCTGTCGTTGTTACGGCATACTTTGTGCTACTCCCGCAACTGCAACCGCACCTGACTGTACGGTTGGGCGATGGCATATTTAACGCGCGCGTTATAACGCCAAAAGATTATGCAAAAAATGGAATGCAACATGTAAATCAGTTGCGCGCGGACAAGGCGATATTACATATCTATGACAGTGATGGTTTGTGGTCAATTGAAATGAAAGACCGTCATGACTCCTTTGATTTGGTGTGGCTAGATAGTACGAAAAAGGTCATACACATCGTCAAAAATGCATCGGCTGAAAGTGTTCCTGCGACGTTATTTAGCCCGCGCATTAATGCACGCTATATGATAGAAATGCGTGGCGGTAGTGTTGATGCCAAATCGATTCATATCGATCATGAAGCTTATTTTGATGAAAACAATATTCAGGGCCTGAAACTGTGACGTTCCTTGTTATATTTTTACTAGTCGTCGCTACTTTATTTATAATCGCTTTTATCACCAAGCGTCGCTATGGTGTATTGGGATTGGCACTGGCCGCGGGCGCAATGTTAAGCACGTTGTGGGTGGGCGATTTGACGCCTATAATCGCTCAGGCTGGACTCGTACTCATCAAGCCGCCACTAGAAAGCGTCGTCGCAAGTACGCTGACATTATTACCTGCATTATTGCTGTTAACAAGTGGCCCTGCGTATCACACAACATTTCAACGTGTCAGTGGTGCGTTGCTATTTGCAGTGCTTGCAACAGTCTTATTGCTAGAACCACTCGGATCGGCATTGGTTATCGAAGGCACAGGAAAAGACATTTATAACTTTTTGGTGACAAACCGTGTCATGATTATTACCACGTGCCTCATTTTAGCTATATCTGATATTTTATTTACCAGGACACCTAAAATAGCTCGCAAACATTGACAAACCACCCCTAAAAATGCTATTTTTTATAGAGCACTTATAAACTAGTTTCTATTCGTGCCTTGAAAATGTATGGAGCCGTAGCTCAGCTGGTTAGAGCACCTGCCTTTTAAGCAGGGTGTCCTGAGTTCAAGTCTCAGCGGCTTCACCAAAAGAACATCCCTTTGATCGCTACCGAGGGGTGTTTTTTTAATGGGAAGAAATACTAAGTACGTTGCAGCGGCTGTGACTTCACGATTTTTAGAAAACGGAGGACCATTTTATCGCTTATGCTATACTGAATATAATAAAAGATCGTTAGCTAACGGGGAAAGAATGATTAAAAACCAAAAAGGATTTACAATTGTAGAACTACTTATTGTTATTGTGGTAATAGGTATTTTGGCGGCAATCACGATCGTTGCCTATAATGGCGTTCAGCAACGTGCGCGCAATACGCAGGTGATTACTGGCACCGACGTCTATTATACTGCGCTTCGCAGCTACCATGCAGTAAATGGATCTTACCCTTCTACTGCCGGCTGCTTGGGCGCGAGTTATCCTGCCGATCGTTGCTGGGAAGGCGATAGTGGTACGTTTGACGTTAATGCCACATTAGACTCGAATCTCGCAAGTTATATATCCAAAAAACCGATCCTAGCGACTGCTCGGATGTCTATCGGTATTACGAATAACATGCGAGCTGGCGCAGTATATGTTACTGGCCCTGCTCGTATCGTCTACTACCTAGCTGGCCCGGGTCAAACATGCAATGTCGGCGGGGCAACGGGCGGTACCGAGGGTGGTGTTGTGACTCAGTGCGCTATAAACCTGCCATAATCCGCATCAATTAATCTGTCGTTATATGTCATACTGACGGAATGAATTTATGGCGGTTGCGTACGAACGTTCATACGTCGTGGTTGATTGCTATGGCGTGTTTGGGGATTATTTGTGGTGTCATTATATTGCCACTACTGCCACGTGGTTTATTCAGTTCGATTGCGTGGCTGATTATAGCGGTACTGCTGCTTATCATCGGATTTTGGCGACACAGAATTTATATATTGCCAGTCATCTTTATTGCGGGCGGTTTGATTGGATTATGGCGGGGCGACATTACACGGCAACAACTAGCGCCGTATAAAAAATTGATAGGTCATCAGCTGCTATTAACTGGAAAAGTCAGCGAAGATGCCGATATAGGTAAAAATAATGAATTGGTTCTACGCTTGCAGGTCTACACAATTAACGATCACGATATAACAGGAACCGTGTGGGTAAGTACGTCGACAAAAGTAGATATTAAGCGTGGTGATATCGTAACGGTACGGGGGAAACTAGTCGATGGTTTCGGGAGCTTTGCCGGCAGCATGTACCGCGCGTCAATTATTCAGGCGCAGCGCCCGCAACCAGGTGACGTTGCACGGCAGGTGCGCGATCAATTTGCTGATAGTGTCCGAACTGCTATACCAGAACCGCAGGCAAGTTTAGGCATCGGGTATTTAGTTGGGCAACGTCGTGCGCTACCCCCTGAAC